>DASYKW010000027.1:0-8923 GCA_035995005.1 Pyrinomonadaceae bacterium | reverse complement strand
GCCGCGCTCCTCATTTGGCCCGTATGGATGTCCGCCCGCTGCGACCAGGAGAATATTCGGGTCGCGAGGATCGACAATGATCTCGGCGATCTGCTGCGCGTCACGAAGCTGCGGCAGGCGTGTCCATGTCTTGCCGGCGTCGATCGACTTATAGATGCCGTCGCCGACCGAAAGGTCCGGACGATGAAGTCCCTCACCGCTGCCGACGTACACGATGTTGGCGTTCGACTGCGCGACAGCGATGGCACCGATCGAGCCTGTGGGTTGATCGTCAAATATCGGCTGCCACGTCCGGCCCGCATCGTTGGTCTTCCACACGCCGCCGTTTACGGCCGCCGTGTAAAAGACATGCGGCTGCGACGGAACACCCGCGAGAGCACGTGTGCGACTCGCACGCAACGGACCGATTCTCCGCCAGTGGAGCATTCCGGCTACATCTGCAATATTCTGCGAAGAAACGGGGATAACGGCCGCGACGGCCAAAGCGAATGCGAGACAGACGACCACCTTTTTTTTCGACATCATTGTTCTCCTGATTTGGAAAGGATTTTACTCCTATCGGCTGCCGTAGAAAACATACTCTGCTACTTACCGATGCAAAATGTTGAGAAGATACGGCCGAGCATGTCCTCGGTCGTCGTTTCTCCAGTTATCTCGCCTAGATATCGGAGCGCGTTGTGAAGGCCGATCAGCACGATCTCCTCGCTTCGTTTGTCGACAAGTTGTGTGAGGCTATCGGTGATCTCATCGCGCGCTCTTGTAAGGAGGTCGTGATGCCGTGCGTCGGTGACGAGGAAGCCCGTATTAGCCGTATCCTCCACGCCGAACTGATGGACGAGCGCGTGCCGCAATTCATCGAGACCCTCGCCGGTCTTGGCCGAGATCGGGGTGATCCGGTCGCGTAGATAGGCAAGCCGTGCGTTCGCGGCTGCAACAACGTGATCGATATCCCACGAGGCATCTTTGTCGATCTTGTTGATCGCAACTATGTGCTCGATATCAAGGACGCTGTCGAGGATCGCGTAGTCCGCGTCGGTGATCTCCTCGGACGCATCCAGCATGACGACAACGATGTCGGCGTCCGCCATCGTCTGGCGTGAGCGCTCGACGCCGATCTTCTCCACCATGTCCACCGTCTCGCGCAAGCCCGCCGTGTCGATGAGCGAGATCGGGATGCCGTCGACGACGAGCCGCTCGTGCAGTTGATCGCGCGTGGTACCGGCAATGTCGGTCACGATGGCGCGTTCGCTGCCCAGCAAAGCATTGAAAAGACTTGACTTACCGACATTCGGTCGGCCGACGATAGCGACCCTTAGTCCTTCCCGGATCAGACGGCCGGCCGTAAACGTCTCGGCCAACTGTGAGATCTGGGTGCGAATGGCATCCAGCTTCGTCGCAACATTCGCCGCCTGTATCTCGGGCAGATCGTCCTCAACAAATTCGATCGAGGACTCGAGGACAACGATCACGTCGAGCAGGGCGTCCTTAAGCGGTTTGAGACGATTAGAAAATTCGCCCTGCATTTGCCGCACAGCCTGACGAGCAGCCGCTGTCGTCTGAGCATCGATCAGATCGCGGATCGCTTCAGCCTCAGCCAGATCCATACGACCATTCCCTAGAGCTCGCAAGGTAAATTCGCCCGGGTCGGCCATCCTCGCACCCGCGGCAAGACAAAGATCGATCACCTGCCGCAGCAGCACCGGCGAGCCGTGGCAGCTGATCTCGACGACGTCCTCGCCGGTGAATGAGTGCGGAGCCTTAAAATAGGTGATCAGCGCTTCATCGATCGTGTCTCCAGTCGCGGGATCATGGAGTTGTTTCAGATGAACAGTCCGCGGCTTGGGTTTGTGCGAATCGTCAGGAACAAGCCTGCCGGTGATCGCCAACGCAGAACCGCCGCTCAGACGGATGACGCCGACACCGCTGCGGCCGGTGGGAGTTGCGAGTGCGACGATGGTATCGGGCATCATGTTATTTCACCACAGAGACCCGGAAGAACGCAGTTTTCCTCAGCGGCAATTTTGACGTCTAAGACCTGGCAGCGTGTTAATTTTGTACTGATCGACTACTTGTTATCCGTAGTGGCGAGGTTTTTATGTTTTTCCGAGAAATGAGGATCGCCTTTTCGCTTCTCTTATTGCTGCCGGCACTTCTGGCCCAGGCCCCCACCACAGAAAAGTCTGCTGCGTCGATGTCTGCATCGGATGACCTCGAAGCGAGGATCCATCGTGTTGAGAACGGGTTGCTGCTTCCTGTTGTCGTCAAGGGCGAGCCTATTGTGACGATGAACCTCGCCGACAGAATGCGGAATTACAAGACGCCGGGTGTGAGCATCGCCTTCATTAACAATGGACGGATCGAGTGGGCACGGGGCTATGGTATTCGCGAAGCGGGCGGCAACGACCCGATCACGGTCGACACTCTTTTTCAGGCCGGTTCGATTAGTAAGCCCGTTACTGCCATGGCCGCTATGCGGTTGGTCCAGATTGGCAAGCTCGTTCTCGACGAAGGCGTAAACCGAAGACTCATCTCGTGGAAGGTCCCCGAGAATGAATTCACCAAGGAAAAGAAGGTGACGCTGCGCGGCCTCCTGAGCCACAGTGCCGGCGTGAATGTCCCAAGTTTTATCGGATATCTTTCAGGCGAGCCGGTGCCGACCTTGGTCCAAATACTCGACGGTGTAAAACCGGCGAACACCCCTGCGATCCGCGTTGTACAGGTCCCCGGCACGGCGTTCAGTTACTCGGGTGGCGGCTACACGATCGTCCAGCAGCTATTGATCGATACACAGAAAAAGTCCTTTCCCGACCTTATGCGCGAACTTGTTTTCCGGCCGGTGAAGATGAAGGACAGCACATTTCTTCAGCAGCCGTTCCCGAAGAGCGTTACTAAGCCAGCGGCGGCCGGGCATAACTACAACGGGGAAATGCCTCAGGGAAAATGGCGGAACTTGCCCGAACTGGCGGCGGCGGGTTTGTGGACGACACCGTCCGATCTTGCTCTCCTGCTGATCGAACTCCAACGGGCCCAGTCCGGCCGATCAAAGTTCCTTTCCGCGAAGACGGTGGAACAGATCTTTACAGAGCAAAAGGGAAACTGGGGCTTGGGATTTTCACTGGAGGGTACCGGGCCCACGCGGCGATTTAGTCACGGCGGGAGCACGCTCGAGATCAACTCGTTTCTCGTCGCTTACAACAACACGGGCCAGGGTGTCGTGATCATGACAAACGCGCTCAGAGGTGAACGGTTGATCACCGAGATCCTTAGAAGTATCGCTCGCGAATATGGGTGGAGTGATTTTCAGCCGAAAGAAAAGACGCTGGTTCAGATCGATCCAAAGGTCCTTGCCGACTACGCCGGCCAATACCAATTCGAATTCTCGGCCGATTATGTTCTCTCGATCAGCTCGGAATCAGGAAATCTGATCACTGAGCTGAAACAGCCGACATCCACCTCGCGAGCGACCTTATACCCTTCATCCGACACGACCTTTTTCCGCAGGGACGCCGATGTCGACGTAACTTTTTTCAAGGATGAAAAAGGGCGCGTGACGCACCTTGTCTTTCGTCAAGACGGTCAGGACCTTCGGGCAAAGAGAATAAATTGACAATTGACACCTTGCTGGAGGCGGACGTCAGTCGCCACTCAAACTGATGACGCTTATACCGCTGCAGCCGGTCGGCGTCGCGAGTCTGCTACAATTCGAGCGCACAAGACTCAAATTGGAGGCCAAATGACCGAAACAAAACTCGTTGTTATGTACCCGTACCCGAGCGATGTCGACCAATTTGAAAAGGCATACGTTGACGAACACATGCCGATCGCTCAAAAGATCCCTAATGTTATCAAGTTCGTGGCGACAAAGGTCTCCGGTACGCCAATGGGCAGTCAACCAACCTTTTATCGTATTGCTGAGCTCTATTTCGAATCGCTGGATAGCCTGAAGGAAGCCTTGGGTTCCGATGCAGGGCAAGCGGCCGCCGGACATGCAGTCGCGATCTCAAGTGGCGGAATGCCGACATTCCTGATCGGCGAAGAAGAGATGATGATCCTCTAGTTACTGGAGGCGCACCTGCAGGCGTCGTTCGCGGCCGTCGCCGACCGACTCGGTGATCAGGTCTTCTTCGGCTTGAAGCGACGTGTGGATGATACGGCGCTCGGTTGAATTTAGAACGCCAAAGGTAAACGCCCGGCCATTCTTTCTCACTTGCTCGGCCGCAAATCGTGCCATCGCGTGAAGCTCAGCCTTGCGAGTGGATCGAAATCCGTCAGCATCGACGACAAATCTCTGCGAGCGGTCCATGTCGCGGCCAAAACCCTGAAAGAGGATCACTTCAAGAGCATCGAGCAGCTCGCCATTCTCGGCCAGGGCGAAGTGCGAATCCTCACCAGTCAGGTCGATGCAGCAGCCCTCGTCGGTCCAATTACTCGTTACGGCAAAATCGAACCCGAGGTCTTTCACCAAACCCGAGAGAAACTCGGTAGCGTTGTTACATGCTTCGCTCATATCTACGCGGTTCCCAACTTCGGCTTAATCTGCTTAGCGCCCTTGGGCACGGAATCAACGATGGCCGTTCCCGACGGGTCTTTCGGTTTATTCAGCTTATTGATCAGTATCTGTTGGCCAAAGCTCACGATGTTGCCGAAAAACCAGTATAACAGCAGGCCTGACGGTGCCGTCCACATGACGTAGAGCATCATGAGCGGCATGAAATACGTCATCATTTTTTGCTGCATCTGCTGCTCGGGCGTGACGGTCGCGGCCTGCGGCGTGAACTTCATCGAGAGGATCATCGAGACCGCAAAGGCAAATTCAAGTATGTGCCACGGGTCTGCGGCCGAGAGATCAGGCAGCCACAGGAAGCTCGCCTGCCGCACCTCCAGCGATACCGTCACCGCCGTATAAAACGCGATCAACAGCGGGAACTGCAGCAGCATGGGAAGGCAGCCACCGATAGGCAATGCATCCTTCGTCATCTTTAGCTGCTGCACTTGCAGCTCCCGCATGCGAGGGTCGTCGTTTGGTACGCCTTTCTTTTGCAGGTCCTTGATCTTGTCCTGCAGCTCCTTCATCTTCGGCGCGTTGCCGGACGCCTTTTTGAACGACCGCGACTGCGACCACCTGAGCGGAAAGAGCAGAGAGTAGAACAGGAACGTAAAGACAATGATCGCGACGCCGTAATTGTGCGTCAGTGCATTAAAGAAATTCAGCGCGTAGAGGATAGGGATCGAGAGTGGCTTCGTCAGCCATCTCAGCCACCAATAGTTGCTGAAATTGATGAGGTTGGTGATATCGACGCTGCGGCCCAGGACCGTCGCTGAATCATTGGTCACCTGCTTTAGCAGGAAATAATCCTTTGTTCCCGTGTAGACCTTTGTCACCGAACCATCGGCCTGGATCGGAAGGGAGACCGTGACCAAGTGGCGCGTCTCGCTGGTCGTTGGGTTACGCATAACCCACTGGAAAATGCTGTTGTAAAACGGCTCGACCTGGACGTCGTACTTCAAGGCGTGGTATTCGACCGCCTGCGCCTGAGTTGCCGGCACAGCGGCCATTGCGAAATACGCGTCGCCGACCGCGGCCCAATCTGTGGGACCAGAGTCGGTCAGCGTCGATTGGTTATTTGCGTCGTAAGTAAATGTGTAACCGCCCTGATGTCTCTTGATATCGCCGCCGACAAACGCGATCGCCTCGGGCTCGATATGGTAAAAATTGTGGTGCGGAATGGCGTGATCGCCGATGCTGGCGCCGATCAGGAGCCGCGTATTCGGCACTGGCTGACCGCCCTTCTTCACGGTTACGCCAAGGTCTGCGATATAGCTGTCGGCCCGGAATACAAAACTCTTTTTGACCTCGACACCGCTCGCGTCCGTCAGCGTAAAGTCGATCTGCTTTTCCTGCCCAGCATCTAAGGTAATGGTCTCTTCTGCCGCCGAGATCTGGTAGTTGCGATCGTTGATCGTCGCATTCAAGCCTTGATCGTCGGTAGCAAGTCGGAAGGGGATCTCACGCGGGCTACGCGACAGTGCCTCCTGACCGATCAGCTGCATCGGCTGCTCGTTCTGAGCATTTGAGCCGTCGGCGAAGACCGCAAAGTCGCCCTTGGGAGACGCGTTCTTTTTTATGATCCAGCTCGTCGCGAGTGCGCCTTTTGAATCAAGAGTTACCTCGTAAAGCGGCGACTTGATCGTGATCGTGCGCCCAGGTGTGTTGTCGGGCGTAACGGTCGCCGTCTGGGCCTGCGGCTGCGTCGCGGTTGGAGCTTGTGTCGGTGCAGGCGTCGCAGTCGCGGGATTTACCGCAACATTTGCGTTTGTATTGGTATTGCCGACCGGGGCTTTCGGCGCAAAGAAATACTGCCAGCCAAAAAGGATCAGCAGCGAGAGGACCGCCGCGACCAGAAACCGTGATTGATTACCCGTGGAGTTGCTGCTGTTATCCATTATCTAACGGGGTCATGCCCGCCCTCACAAAACGGTTGACACCGTAAGATCCGCTTCAAACCCAGCCACGCGCCCTTGAACGCTCCGTACCTATTAACTGCCTCGCGGGCATATTCTGAGCAGGTAGGCTCAAATCGACATGCCGGCGGCAGAAATGGCGATAACACCGCCTTGTAAATGCCGATCATGTCGATGACGAGAAACTTCATTTTGCTGCGACGCGTGCGACGATCTCTTTAAATTCCGCAAGCGGCTTCTCGAGCTTGACCTTGAGCAAACTTCGTCGCGCGTTCAGTACCCAATCAAAACGCTGTGCGACGCCGTCAAGTTCCGCACGGCTCAACCTAAAGCTCTCTCGGAGCAGGCGTTTCGCCCGATTGCGGTCGTGCGCCTTGCTGCTGATACCTTTCTTTGTCGCTGTCACGCCGAGTCGATGTATCGGGCCTGTCGAGGGCAAAATAAAGACCGTCATAAAACGGCCCTCGATACGCGTCCCTTTATCGTAAACACGAAGAAACTCGGCGCGCGTTCGCAGCCGAGCCTCTTTTGCTAGCGTAAAACCTAGTAATGCTGGACCGTCAGGCGCTTGCGGCCTTTCGCCCGGCGGCGTTTGATCACTGCTCGGCCGTTCTTGGTCGCCATCCTCGCCCTGAATCCGTGCTTTTTGGCGCGTCGGCGATTGTTTGGTTGAAACGTTCTCTTCGGCATAGTCGCTCTCCATCAGCTTCCACTCGTAGAGTGAAAACCTAGAGTTTACGCGCGCATAGACGCTAGTGTCAAAGCGAATTAGCCACAGAGTGCACAGAGATCACTGAGTAAAAGTTCTGGTCTCGGAGGGCTCTGTGTTCTCTGTGGCTAAGATCTTCTTGACCGCCTTTACATATAGTTGATGCTCCTGCTCCAAAATTCTTGCCGACAGGGTGTCGACCGTATCTCCCGGCATTATCGCAACTTCTTGCTTCAGGACGATCTCGCCTGCATCCAGATCGTCGTTTACAAAGTGCACCGTGCAGCCCGAAACGGTCTCGCCGGCCGCGAGGACCCGCTCGTGGACGTTCAAGCCGGGATACGCTGGCAGCAGGCTCGGATGGATGTTGATGATCTTGCCTGGGAATGCCGCGACAAACGAGGGCGATAGCAGCCGCATATAGCCGGCCAGGCACACCAGTTGGACACCCCTTTTATTCAGTTCGGCGACGATCTCAGCGTCATGCTGCTCGCGCGAGCGGCCGCAGCGCTCAACCACGACAGTCTCAACACCTTGCTCGCGAGCCTTTTCGAGTCCCGCGGCGTCCGATTTGTCGCTGATCACGACGGCAACCTCTGAGTCCGGTATTTCGCCGCTCTTGATCGCATCGACGATCGCGACCATGTTCGAGCCGCGGCCGGAGATGAGGATTCCAACCTTCATCGTGCTTTCGGGCTTGGGATTGCGAAGAGGCTTATTTTTTTCGCTGCACCTTAAACTTTTTTCCCTTACCAAACATAGCTGTCATGAAATCGACGTAGTTTCCGTCGGCCTTTCTGTTGAAGGTCGCATAGGTACACACGCCGAGGTAGAGCGTGTCTTTTTCCACCATGGGGATAAAGAAATAGCTCTCATTTTCGCGAAACGGCACCCAACAACCTGCATTGTCCACTGGCGTATATATCGTCATTTGGCGACGTACCGCACCGAACCAAAACCTGTCGGCCTCGATAGTTAACTCCTGAACCTTTTCGCCGTGCCACAAAATGGCAGAAGCCTCCCTACTAGACAAAACCTTTCCAGTAAACGCCGCTCCCTTGAATTCCTTTCGATAATAGATCCTTGACGCAGGTATATCAGGCGGGTAAATCAGGGGATTCACACCTGGGCACATGCACGCATTTATCGAGACATATGCAAATCCGGTAACAGCGGTCGCAATCGAGAACAACCAGAGCTTTCTCAACATATATCTCTCCAGCTAAACAATTTCTACAGCCCCCGTTCCGTCCCTTACCTTCCCTATCTCAAACACGTGCTCAAGACCAGCCATCATCTCGGCAGTTTTGTCGGCAGAACAAACCACCACTATCCCGATCCCCATATTAAATGTCCGGAACATTTCCTGTTCCGAAACATTCCCAAGCCGCCGCATTAGGCCAAAGATCGGCGGTTCGGGCCAGGAGCCGCGTTTGATCTCGACGGATACGCCGTCGGGCAGGATGCGAGGAATATTCTCGAGAAAGCCGCCGCCGGTGATATGAGCGAGGCCTTTTATGAGGCCTGAATCGAGTAGCGGGCCGATCTCTGGCAGGAAGCTCGAGTGCGTGGCGAGCAGAGCCTCGCCGACGGTCGTGCCGAGTTCGTCTATATAGGAATCGACCTTGTAGCCGCCGATCTCAAAAAATAATTTGCGAGCGAGCGAATAACCGTTTGTCTGCAGACCGTTTGACGGCAGACCGAGAACGACATCGCCGGGCACGATCGCCTTGCCATCAATGACTTTTGATT
>DASYKW010000026.1:0-12704 GCA_035995005.1 Pyrinomonadaceae bacterium | reverse complement strand
GGCTTTGCGACGAGATAACTCTTGCTGCCGCGATAGGCGTGATCCGAGTGTGCGTGGGTGACAACGGCGCGGTCCACCGGCTGCCATGGATCGATGTAAAAATCCCCTTGCTTGCAGTACAGCCCGCGGGCGGTAAGGGTTATGAGCGAGCCTCGTTTCACGGTAGAGACAGTTTACAATACGGCTCCGTATCACTCCGTACAAACGCAACGTTTCAAAGGAGTTGACGCATCCATGCTGTGCTATCATTTCGCCATGTTCAGAGCTTTTACATTGATCATTTCCGTCGCCGCTCTAAGCCTGGTAGGCATCGGGCAGACGGCCGTACAGAAGATCGTCGACGCAGAGCACGCATTCGCACAACGTGCCGCCGAGGTCGGCACACCGCCGGCATTTGTCGAGTTCATGACGGACGACGCATGGGCGTTTGTACCCGAGGCCACAAAGGCAAAACCATTCTGGTCGGCCCGCAAACCAACTGCGAGCTTGCTCTCATGGGCACCCAATTTTGCCGATGCGGCGGCTGATGGCAGCTTTGGTTACACGACTGGGAACTGGGAATTCAGGGCAAAAAAAGGCGAGGAGCCCGGAGCTTTCGGTGACTTTAATACGATCTGGCTGCGACAGCCCGATGGCGGTTACAAATGGCTGATCGACATCGGCGTTGGACACCCCAAACCGCAAAAATACTCGACCGAATGGAAGGCGGCTAAGAGTCAGACGGACCCAACGAAAACGATACCGCCGGCAAAGATACCGATCAGCCAGTATGAGGGCATCGCGAGCACCGACATTGCCAAGGCGTATGAGAAATTCGCCTCCGACGGCATCAGATTATTTCGCGAAGACAAGATGCCGATCGCCGGAAAAAACGCGGTCAAGAGGGCCGTCAGCGGGACACTTATTTTGGGTGTGACAACCACGGATCGATCCTCAAGCGACATGGCCTATGTTCTGCGGCCTTACACCCTAACGTCAGGCACCTCTGTCGAAAAGGGAAATCAGTTACAGGTCTGGAAATATGAGGGCGGCAAATGGAAGATCGTTCTCGACGTCCTTAAAGCCGTCCCGGCGAAATGATCCCACAAATGTCACTTAACGCCGACGAGAAAGTACGCGAGATCCTCGAGATCGAGGCCGCGGCCATTCGCCGTGCGGCTGCGAATCTTGATGCTTCCGCTGTTAGCCGAGCTCTTGAGCTGTTGCAGGCATGTACGGGAAAAGTTGTCGTCACCGGTGTAGGGAAGTCCGGTGTGATCGCCCAAAAGATCGCTCAGACCCTGACCAGCACAGGAACGCCCGCGATCTTTATTCACCCGTCCGACGCCCTTCACGGCGGGCTTGGTATCCTTGCCGCCGAGGATGTTGTCGTCGCTCTGAGCAACTCGGGTGAGACCGACGAGCTGCTAGCGATCATGCCGGCGATCCGCGGACGCGGCTGCCGTGTGATCTCGATCGTTGGGAATCCGGACTCGACCCTTGCGGCCCAGTCCGACGCGTTGCTCGATGCGTCGGTCGAGAAAGAAGCGTGTCCATTGAACCTCGCTCCAACCGCCTCGACGACTGTGGCACTTGCGATCGGTGACGCGTTGGCGATGGCGTTGATGGATGCAAAGGGCCTGACGCAGACCGATTTTGCTTTCAATCATCCTGCCGGACAACTCGGGAAACGGCTCACTCTGTGCGTTCGCGACCTGATGCATCCGAGCCCGAGTATCACGCCCGACGCGGGCTGGCTTGATGTCGTTCACGCGATCTCAAAACACGCGCTCGGTGCGGTGAACGTCGTTGACGGCGACTCGAAATTGGTCGGCATCGTAACCGACGGTGATCTACGGCGAATGATCGAAAGGACGCCACCCGACAGACTCGGAACGCTTGTGGCCGAGGCGATGATGACGGCGTCACCGGTAACAGGTTCGCCGGAGATGCTCGCCTATGACGCGCTGAAATTGATGGAAGATCGTCCTTCACAGATCGCCGTGCTTCCCATCGTTGACGAGTCGGGCAAAAGTGTCGGTCTTCTGCGGATCCACGACATCGTCCGCAGCGGACTATAGCGAACAACACGCCGACCGAGCTTCTCATCAGAACAACACGTTTAACCTTCCGGAGCGTATCTATGAAAAAGTTCCTCAGCACTCTCGCGGTCACAAGCCTTGCTATCGTCATTCTTAACCTTGCGACGCCTGCCCAGCAGCGAGGCGACGTAACGATCACGCTAAACGAGCCATTCTTTGACGCGCTTCTCGATGCCGTCTTTCAGAATTTTGGGCCTCCCGAATTCTCGATCGGCGGGGCGAGTCGTAAGACTTCTAAAACGACTCAGGGAATTTCATTCGCTCCGGCTACGCCGTATTGCACCGAGACCGTGAAGCTGCTCCGCGAGGCCGGCGGCGTCCGAAGCGCTGTGCGCTTTCGCGATGGCAAGGTCTCAGTACCGATCGCCTTTTCAGGCGAGCACGCGCCGCCGTTCATTGGCTGCGTGGAATTTGCCGGGACGGCCGAGGCGAACGTCGATCTAGAGTTCGATCGTGAGAATCAGCGGCTTATCGGGCGCGTTCACGTGGTGAACGTAAACCTAAACGGCAGCGGTGGCATTGGCGGCGTCCTGATCGCGAAGATGCTCCAGTCGTCGGTCGACAAAAAGCTCAATCCGCTAGAGATACTCCGTCTCGACAAGATCTCGTTCGTTGCTCCGGTGCCGAATTCCGGAAATCTCAGAATGAAGGCCATCGCCGTCAAGCCCACAGTCGAGAATGGCTCGCTCAGAGTGGATATTACGTACGAATTCGCCAAAAACTAGCCCTATCCGAAAACGTCTGCCGCATCACTAAATGCGGCGTCTCTCAACCATGAATGTTGTCAAGAGCCCGTTAATTCGGGCTCTTCTGCTGTGGAACGTCCTTTGCTTATAAGAGGTCAGGACGGATTAATTCGCCCTTAGTTATATCGGGGGAGAACTCATATGCGTAATATTTTTAGTGGAAAAGCGGCGAGGTTGGCATGGTCGCTCGCTCTTGCCGGCGCCTTGAGCGTCGGTGCAGCCGCGCAGGACCATGGCCGTCATAACGGCCGCGACAAGGACAAGGGCGATCAAGGCCAAAAACAGACCCAGCAAACGCAGCAAACTCAGCAGGTCGACCAGAGCGCGCAGCGGCGTGCATGGGAGGAGCAGCGACGTGCGCAGGCGGCGAGCCAGCAGCAGACGCAGCAGAATCAGCGTTCACAGATCGAACAGCAGCGTCGAGTGCAATCGGATCAACAGCGTCAGGTTTGGCAGCAGCAGCGTCAAACGACAGATTCTCAAAATCGTGCGGCTCTCGAGCAGCAGCGACGTCAGCAGCAGGAAGTGCAGCGTCAGCAGACCGAGTCACAGCGACGTACATGGCAGGACCAGCAGAGGAATCAGCAGGATTCGCTTCGCCGACAGCAGGCTGAGCAGCAGCGTGCGCAGACCGAGCAGGCCCGACGCCAGCAAGAGGAATTGCGACGTCAGCAGCAACAGCAGAATACCTGGCAGAACAACCAGCGTCGCGATAATAACAGCGGCACATGGCAGAACAACCAGCGTCGCGACAATAACACGTCAAACAACCGCGGCACATGGAACAACAATTCCAACAACGACCGTAACAGCACCTGGACGCGTCAGCAGCAACAGCAGGTCTATCAACAGCGGTACCAGCAGTACAACAACCAGTGGAACAACTGGCAGTCGCAGCAGCGTTATCGCGAGCAGCAGCTACAGCAGCAGCGTCGGTCAAACTACCTTCGCTACCAGCAGCAGTATTGGAACCGTGTTCGTCAGGACCAGTTGAGGCTGCAGCAGTTTCGCTATTACGACAACTACGTCAATAACTACGGCTACAACCGTGGCGGGCAGTATTACTACACCAGTCAGTACGGTGCGCAGATGCTGCGTCAGGCCGTACAAAACGGCTACGAGCAGGGCTACTATGCCGGACGTGCCGATCGGCAGGACAACTGGGGCGGCGACTACGCAAGCTCATACGCTTACCAGGACGGGGCCTATGGCTACGACTCGGCCTACGTAAGCTACGACGATTACAACTACTACTTCCGTCAGGGCTTCCAGCGAGGCTATGAGGACGGCTACTACGGCCGGAATCAGTACGGCAGCTATTCAAGCGGCAGAGCCGCGATCCTCGGAGCAGTCCTCGGAACGATCCTTACCTTTGCATTGAACTAAATTCGGTTTAGGTCTGAGTTATAGGCCGCGGGCAACCGCGGCCTTTTTTCGTCGTCCGCCCTTTTGTCGAGTGTCCTCTCTCGGCATGCGAAGCATGCCCGATAACTTTAGCTACACATGGAGCCGCAGCGGAATGTGTAGAACGATAGACGATCGCACGAGCGTGCGGAGCACGCGACATCAATCCCACAAATATCGTTCGTCAAATTCGACGCGGTGACGGCGTAAGAGTTCACCATATTCTGTCTCGAATAATTGGTCGGCATGATGCGTCTTTTGATCGCGAATATAATTTCGTACCGCATCGGACGCCGACTCGCTCACGGTAAACGCACCGTAGCGCCGCTGCCAGCTAAACTTCGGCTCGTGGATCCTGCGCACCCACTTTGAGGAGCTCGCCTTCAGATCGCGCATCAGATCGGCAAGGCCCTCGATCGGGCCGAGGCGGGCGAAGATATGGACGTGCTCGGGCATCCCGTTGATCTCGATCGCCTCACCTTTATGGTTGCGGATGATGCCGCCTAGATAGCGGTAAAGCTCGCCTTCCCAACTCTCGGAGATCAGGGGGATCCGGTCCTTGGTGGCAAAAACGAGGTGGTAGAGCAAATGCGTATGAGACATTTGGCGGTTAATGTCGCATGTTTCACATGCTGGGCGCAATGGTCGACTGGACTACAGGTTTCGCGAAACGCTCCACCTGTAGCTAACGATATTGAGCATGCTACGCATGCAAAGAGAAAGGATTTACAACTGAATCGAATTTGGGCCCCGGGCGACTGCGGCCTCTTTTTTCGGCCTCGTATGTGTCGAACCTAGCGTTTGATGAACATACCATTCGTAAGGCGGTCGATTTCTTCTGCGAGCTTGACTACTTTACTGAGAAAAGAATTAGGCCTCACTCTACATCCTTGGTTGTGAGTGATCACGCGAGAGCGACCATCCGAGGTAATCGAAATACTCTCGGATGGCCAATCGGTCTCGTAAGGTCCGTCACAATCCTGTTCAGGTTTGTATTCGGATCTCTGGCGGAAGAACAGTTTGGACTCCGAAAGGTCAAAGAGCTGCCGAACTTCAGACGGCGAAAGCTTCCCCGTTTCCGTTTCGCCGTCACGATCGCGAAAAGTTACGGAGCCATTCGCCGTGATCATTGCCTTATACGCCGGACACGAGCCTAAACATCCCGTTCGTTCGAGCGAAACCTCCCAGTCTTTTGGGATATGTTGAGCCTTGGCGATGCTTACAGCGGTGACGAGCACAATGACGAGGGAGAATATGTTTCTCATTAGTTGTTCACCATATCTATCCCACCATTCGAACGCCGCCAAGTGTCTGCGTTTCGATAATCTGTTGCGGTTTGGGGCATCACGGTTGCAAGATCGCCAAATACTCCTTCCACGGCCCGACTTCGGCCTCGTATTTTCGCGCCATGAATCGGACGATCTGGCGGATGTGGTTTAGGTCATGGACGACCCATGTGGCGAGGAGTTGGCGGAGCGTGACCTCGCCGAATACGGGGTGAATGCCTTTCAGCTCTAATTGATCGACGGTGAGCTGCCAGCCGGCGAGCCTTTCGAGGTTGATGCTGCGAAGGTGAATGAACTCTATCAACAGATCGTCGAGCGAGCGACCTTTCGACCGCTCAAATTGAGCGAGCCGGTCGAGCCTTTCGAACCGCCGGTCCTCACCCTGAGCGAGAATGATCTCCGCCCGGGTGATCCAATCGGTCTCCTCACCGTGGATGAGATGGCCGATGACATCGTAGGGACTCCAGTCGTCCGGACCGCCGCCGTCGATGGTCCAGTCGTCTGAGAGCCCGTCGAGCATCCTCTGCAGCGTGTAAGGCGTCTGCCTAAGTATTTCAATAGATCTGTCGACGTCGAAATCCATAATTGTTGCACAGATGCAAAAATACTTGACAAATGAAACAAAGTGCGCTATATATAAAACGATCGTGCTCTACGCCACGGCAGAACACTAAACCACACAGAAGAGGCAAACATGAACACCAGCTTTACCCACTCCAACCGCATTCTTCGATCGGACGTCGCTCCGCCGTGATCGATTAGATCAACGATGTTCGTCTCTCGGGACGGACCTCGACGCCGCGCTTGGACGAGCGGCGAACGCGTCACTGTGCCTGATCGCTCAAATTGCAGCCCGGCACCGCGTGTCAACTTTGAAAAATCGTTTGCAATGCTTCTCATCGTGCCCATCGCGGATGATAGCACCGTTTGTTAGGATAAGGACTTCGTAATGACCGCACCACTAGTTGCCATCATCGGCCGGCCAAATGTCGGCAAATCGACGCTCTTCAATCGCCTCGTCGGCCAGCGGCGCGCGATCGTCGGCGACGAGCCCGGCATTACTCGTGATCGTATGTACGGCGAGGTTGGGTGGGAGGACAAGACGTTTCGCCTGGTCGACACCGGCGGCATCGTGCCCGACGACGAGGCCATTATTCCGTCGAACATTTTCAAACAGGCCTCTAATGCCATCAGCGAATCGAGTGCGATCATCTGGGTCGTCGATTCACGCGCAGGCATCACTCCGCTCGACGAGGAGCTGGCCGTGCTACTCAGAAACACGGGCAAGCCCGTCTTCATCGGGGCCAACAAGGTCGAGTCCAAACGTGTCGAGAACGAGGCCGGTGAGTTTCATCGCTTTGGCTTTGACCTGACGGCGATCTCCGCAGAGCACGGCAGCGGCATCGGCGATCTCTTGGATCAGGTCTGCGCGGTGCTGGAATTCGATGTCGTGGAAGAGGTCGAGAAGTCGGAGGAGATCCGTCTTGCGATCATCGGCCGACCGAATGTCGGTAAGTCCTCGCTGCTCAACCAGCTTCTCGGTGAGGAGCGCGCGATCGTTTCGCCGATCGCGGGCACGACGCGCGATGCGGTGGATACAGAGCTGACATTCGAGGGGCAAAAGTTATTACTGATCGACACGGCCGGCATTCGTCGCAAGGGCAAGACCGTCGAGATGGCCGAGAAGATGTCCGTCGTCATGGCCCGCAAAGCCCTCGAGCGTGCCGACGTCGCCGTCATCCTGATCGACGCTGTCGAGGGCGTTACCAATCTCGACGCCAACATCGCCGGCTACGCGCTCGACAGCGGCTGCTCGATCATCATCGCCGTCAACAAATGGGACGCTCTCGAGGAAAAAGAGACGAATACCATTTATGAATTCGAGCGCACACTTAAAAACGCGATGAAGTTTCTCGACTGGGCTCCGATCGTCACGATGTCGGCTCTCACGGGTCAGCGAGTGACCAAGCTGCTGCCCCTCGTCGCGAAAGCCCACGAGGCGCGTGATCGACGGATACAAACTTCACTGCTCAACCGATTTTTTGAGGAGAAGATCTCGCAGCCAAAAGGCGGCGCGGCCCCTGCTCCGGTCAAGGGCGGTTTCTCGCGGCTCAAGGTCCAGTTCATTGCGCAGGGCGGTACGCGACCGCCGCTCTTTATCCTGTTTAGCTCGGGCGGCAAGGCTGGCCTGCATTTTTCATATTTAAGATATGTGGAGAACCGCCTTCGCGAGTCTTTCGATTTTTTTGCAACACCGATCCGACTGATTGAGCGACATAAGTCTAAGGGGAGAGCAGAACGACGTTGAAACCCCGTCACCCCTTAGCTAAAATCCATTTTGCTCTGTAACTGAACTCATGGAAGTATTTCTGCTTATCCTAAGGCTTGGTCTGACCGCTGTTTTCGGTCTCGCGGCCATCGCAAAGTTCTACGATCCGGCCGGAACCGAAAAAGCACTTGTCGGCTTTGGCGTACCTTCCTCGCTTGCTCGTCCGCTGAGATCGCTGCTCCCGGCCGTAGAGTTCATAGTTGCGGCTTTGCTCGTCTTCACGTCGACGTCGTGGTACGCAGCCATAGGAGCAGCGGCTCTGCTCACTGTGTTTACGATCGCGATGCTCGTTCAGATGGTGAAAGGCAACGCTCCTGATTGTCACTGCTTTGGACAGGTCCACAGCGAACCGATCGGCGTAACGAGCGTCGTAAGAAACCTGGTGTTTCTCGCTGTCGCGGCTTTTCTCGTCATGCAGGGCCGTGCGTCGCAAGGGCTTTCGCTGAACAACAGCACGCAAGACACGTTGTTGATCGTTATTGGATCCGGCGTGCTAGTCCTTTTGACCTTTGCGCTCATGCATCTACAGAGCATCTCCGCCCGGCAGACCGATCTTCTAAGGCGCATCGACGTGATGGAGCTGCTCGCTCGTGACGGCGGTGGTGTTGAGCGAGAGGAGGCCGGGAGCCCGCATGACGGCCTGTCGATCGGTGCCATGGCGCCCGATTTTGAGGCCGCGGATCTGGACGAGGTAAGGACGACGCTCGATGACCTTCGTTCCGAAGGCTTGCCGATGCTGCTGGTCTTTGTGAGCCCCAACTGCACGCCGTGCAAAGCTCTTGTTCCTGAATTCGAGAAATGGCTCGACGAGCTCTCAGGGAAGGTCGCGATATCGTTCGTAAGCTCCGGCGATCCGGACGACAATCGGACTAAGTTTGGCGAAACTGTGGCCGCCAGGATGGTGCTGCAGAAAGGGCATGAGATCGGTGAGTTGTTTCAGACGCGGTGGACGCCGACTGCGGTCTTTATCGACGGCAACGGCCGTATCGCGAGCCACGCCAACGCCGGGGACACAGCGATCCGCGATCTCGTTGACTCGATAAGGTCCGAGGACGTGCAAAAGGAATTTGCTCATTTTACGAATGGGAATGGCCATTCTTATTCTCCTCTGCGTATAGGCCAGGCCGTTCCGGACCTGGCGGTCGTCGACGTACAGGGTCGCGAGATAAGGACCGACTATTTCAGAGGAAAGCCAACGCTGGTCGCCTTTTGGAGCAAGACATGTCCGCATTGCGTAAACATGGTCGACGAGCTCAAGACATGGGAGAGATCTAGAGGTAAGGATGAACCAAATCTTATCGTCTTCTCCGATTCCGAAGATGAGTCACTGGACATTGATTCGCCGGTCGTGATCGATCCTGGACACGAGACGGCTGTGGGATTCGGGATGTCCGGAACTCCGTCAGCAGTCTTAATAAACGAGAATGGCAGGTTCATGTCGGAGACCGCTGTCGGAGCCGGCGGCATCTGGGCGTTGATCGGAAAAAAGATCTAGTCACTCCCGGAGAGAACGGATAGCCGCAAAAAGGCGCAAGCGACGCAAGACTGACTTTGTCACGATCATGCAGTAGCGCTTTTTTGCGGCAGTTTTTATGAGTAAAGCGATCGATTGGAAAGTTGATGCAGCGGACGGCAAAGCGCGAGCCGGTACGCTGCGGACCCGACGATCGCTTATCGAGACGCCAGTCTTCATGCCGGTCGGGACGCAGGGTGCGGTCAAGGGAATTCGTTTCGAATGGCTCGAGGACGAGCTCGACGCCAGGATCATCCTCGGCAACACCTACCATCTTTTCCTCCGTCCGGGCGTCGAGGTCATCAAGCATTTTGGCGGGTTGCATCGCTTCACGTCCTGGGAACGATCTTTACTCACCGATTCAGGCGGCTTTCAGGTGTTTTCTCTCACCGACCTAAGAAAGCTTACCGAGGAAGGCGTTGAATTTCGCTCGCATCTCGACGGCAGCAAGCAATTCCTGTCGCCCGAGATCTCGATGGAGGTTCAGGCAGCTCTGGGCGCCGAGATCGTCATGGTCTTTGACGAGTGCCCGCCGGGCGATGCGGGACACGAAAAGACTAGGGGTAGCCTCGAGCTCACGGCACGATGGGCGGCGAGGTCCAAAATACGATTTGAAGAGCTCCAAGCCAGCGGAGCGGACCTAGGGCATTCAGACGCTGACGGACTGAGCGGCCACCAGGCGTTATTCGGCATCATCCAGGGAGCAGGCCATCTCGATCTGCGAAAGGAGAGCCTGGAGCGGACGGTCGAGATCGGATTTGACGGTTACGCGATCGGCGGGCTCAGCGTGGGCGAAGAAAAGTCCGTGATGTACGAGGTTCTCGAATATCTTGGCCCGGAAATGCCGGCGGACGCCCCGAGGTACTTAATGGGTGTCGGCACGCCTGAGGACCTCGTCGAGGCTGTCGGGCGCGGCGTTGATATGTTTGACTGCGTGATCCCGACCCGCAACGGACGAACCGGGAGTGCGTTCACTTCCCGCGGAAAGCTCAATATTCGAAACGCGAAATTCGCCCTTGATGCCGAGCCGCTCGATCCCGACTGTGAGTGTTCGGTCTGCAAACGCTACTCGCTCGGTTATTTGCGTCACTTGTACCAGGCCGGCGAGATGAATGCGTCGATCATGATCTCGCACCACAACGTCGCGTTCTTTCTCGAGACGATGCGGCGGGCACGAGCGGCGATCCTGGCTGGCGACTATGCAACATTCAAGAAGGCATTTCTTACCAAATTAAACGAAAGCGGGCAATAGCTGGCGTTTGATAAAGGCAGTCCACTTGTATATCATTTGCTTTTTGTCTTTCGACGGTTTAACGCAATGAATCTGCACTTACTTCTCTTTCAGGATTCGGGCGGCAGCTCGATCCTCAGCCTGGCGATACCCCTGCTACTCATGGGCGGCGTCTTTTACTTTCTCGTGATCATGCCGCAGCGCAAGCAAAAGGCTCAGCTCGAGGAGATGATCGGCGGCCTGAAGATCAACGACGACGTTGTCACTAACGGCGGAGTCATCGGTAAGATCAAGGAAGTAAAGGACACGAGCTTTATTATTCAAAGTGCGGAGAAATCGTTTCTCGAGATCGGCAAGAGTGCCGTCGTGGGAAAGCGTCCGTAAGAGTTTTTATTGGCAATTAGCAAGCAATGAACAGAACCGGTTTGTGGATCAGGACGGCGGTCATTATCGCCATTACGCTGGTCGGAGTCTATTTGGTCTTTGGCCCGCGGCATACGCCGACGGGCGCGGACTTTACCTGGACGGGCATCAAGAACAATCTAGCGTCCAACATCAATCTCGGCCTTGATCTCAAGGGCGGATCGCATCTCGTCATGCGCGTGAAAACCGAGGAATACCTCAAGCGCCTCACCGAGAATAACGAGAGCGCCGCAGTAATGACGGTCAAGGACGCTAAGGACGATGGCGGCACGCCCCTCGGTGTCACGGCCGAGGGTTCGACCGTAACGGACAATGGGAACTACACCGTCGTTCTCACGATCTCCGACCCGTCAAAAGCGCAAGCGGTCGTTGATGCCGTCAAAAAGAAGGTCGACTTTGCAAACTGGACCGAATCGACTAGCGGCAACAAGATCACGTGGGACCTGCCGAAACAGCAGCAGGCGCGGCTTAAGGACCAGGCGACCGAGCAGGCTTACCGCATCATCGACAGCCGCATCAATGCATTTGGCGTCAAGGAACCGCTGCTTCAGCGTCAAGGAAGTGCGGATTCCGGCCAGATTCTTTTACAGATGCCGGGCGTAGAAAACCCAGAACGCGTAAAAGAGCTCGTCAAGGGGGAATCGCGTCTCGAGCTGATGAAGATCGTCAGCCAGCCGAATCCGCAGCCGGTTCAAACTTATCCGACAAAGGAAGCAGCTCTGGCGACCATCGGTGGCAAAGAGACGGACACTCGCAAAGTGCTTCCTTATACCGAACGTGATGATTCGCCTTCGTTGAATGCGAACACGGCTGCACAAGACAAGAAACCGCCCAAGTTTGTAGTGGTCGAGAGCCCGGCGGTCGTCGATGGCAGCGAGCTGCGTGACGCGGCCGCGTTGCAGGGTCGAGGCGGCGGCTCGGATTATCAGATCAGCTTTTCGTTCAAGCCGTCGGGTGCCCAGAAGTTTGGCGATTGGACCGGTAAGAACATTGGCAACTATATGGCGGTCGTCCTTAATGACGAGGTAAAATCCGCAGCCTTTATCAAATCGCAGATATTCGATTCGGGTGAGATCTCGGGTAAATTTTCCAAGACATCTGCCGACGACCTTGCCTTGACCTTAAAATCAGGAGCTCTGCCCGCGGGCATCGAGTACCAGGAAGAGCGAACGGTCGGACCAAGCCTCGGTGCAGATTCGATCAAAGCAGGTGTTTCCGCATCGATCGGCGGACTCGTGCTCGTCGTGCTCTTCATGCTGTTCTACTATCGGGGAGCCGGCGTCAATGCTGTTATCGCTTTAGCGCTAAATATGCTGCTCACGATCGGAGCGCTCATCGCCGTCGGTTCGACACTGACCCTTCCGGGTATCGCAGGCCTGATCCTGGGTATCGGTATGGCGGTCGACTCAAACGTTCTGATCTTCGAGCGTATTCGCGAAGAATTGCGGCTTGGCTTCACGGTGCCTGAGTCGATCGGACTCGGCTTTGACCGCGCCTTTGTAACCATCATCGATACGCATATAACGACGATCATCTCGTCGGTCATTCTCTATATGACCGGCTCGAGCGCGATCAAGGGCTTTGCGGTCACCCTTATTCTCGGTCTCCTGATCAATCTTTTCACGGCCGTTTTTGTCTCACGCACCATCTTTAACTGGGAGCTGAGCCTGAAGCCGAATCGCGAGACGCTG
>DASYKW010000025.1:0-13760 GCA_035995005.1 Pyrinomonadaceae bacterium | reverse complement strand
GCGATCGACAGCCTCTCAAAAACCTGCTGGCGCGCAAAATAGATATCCACGTCATCGCGGAAATAGACCGTCACCACCGCGAGGCCGAACTTAGAGGTCGACTCGACTCGGGTCACGCCGGGAACACCATTCATCACGTTCTCGATCGGGAACGTGACAAGCTGCTCGACCTCCTGCGGCGCGAGGCCCTCGGCCTCGGTGTCGATCTCGACCTGCACCGGTGTTACATCCGGAAATGCGTCGACGTTGAGCTTGTAAAGCGCAAAGATGCCGCCCGCGACGATGACGAACGAGGCCACGGTGACGAGCAGGCGTTCGCGATAGAAAAAGGCTATGAGGTTGTCGGTCATTATCGGAACCTTCTGCGGGCTATTCGCCGCCCTTGCTCTGCTCCATCAAGAGATAGTTGCCCTTCACGACCACCTTGTCGCCGACGTTCAATCCCTGGACGACCTCAACCCGGTCATCGCTCTTTAGACCGAGAGTTACCTCGCGTTTCTTAAATTCGCTGCCGTCTGCAACAAAGATCACAGACTTGCCTCCGTCGTCCAGGACCGCAGCCAGCGGGATCGTGACCGCCGTTGTGCGAGCCGCGGTGATGATCTCGACGTTTGCGAACATATCGGGCTTTAGCATGCCGCCCGGATTAGGCACCTGCGTGCGGACCTTTACTGTGCGCGTCTCGGGGTCGACGACGCTCGAGATCAGGATCACACGGCCCATAAAACTCGAGCCTCCCGACGCAGGTACAGTGACCTTTACTGCTTCGCCCATTCGGATGCGGTCCAGGTCTTTCTCAAAAACGTTCGCATCGATCCAAACGCTCGAGAGGTCGACGATCTTAAATACGCTCGCGTCCGAACCGACCGTGGCGCCGATGGAACCGGCCCGCTCGATCACCGTCCCTGAGATCGGAGCGAAAAGCGGGAAGACCGAGGCTCCGAGGTTTTGTTTTGAGGCGAGACTATTCACCGCGGCATCGGTGAGGCCAAGTATGAGGAGATGTCTTCGTGCGTTTGACACCGCGACCTTGGCACTCGCGATGGTATTTGTCCCGTTAGCTTTTGCGACGTCGAGATCGTGCTCGGCCTGCTGCAGGTTTTTTGCGGGCGTGATCTCTTTCTCGACCAGGAGTTTGGTCCGGTCGTAGGTCGCCTGATTAAATTTGATCTCGGCGACCGATATTCGGTTGGCGTTCTCGAGATCGGCGAGAGCCTTCAAATAATCCGCCTCGGCCTGATCGATGTCAGCCGATTCGAGCTCGGCAAGCTTCTGTCCCTTCCGGACCACCGATCCCTGTCCGGCATAGAAATTAACGATCCGTCCCTCATGGACCGGCCCGAGGCTCGCCGTCTTGTCCTCCATCGCGAGGATCTTGCCCGAGACGACGAGCGATCCTTCTATCGGCTGCATCGCCACGATCTCAAGCTCGACGCCGGAGTTTGGTCCAGACTCGGTCAGCGTCGCCTGAGTGTTTGCGGCAGTCGCGGGACCGGATGTATTCGACCGCGAACATCCGCAACAAAACGCGGACAATAGCAACAATGTGGTCGTTAAAATGCGTCTTACGTCGTTCGGGAACATATCGTTCTTCCTCGGGCCGCCTATTTGTGGAGCGGAGTCGCGGTCGCAAGCTCGAGATCGAGCAGCGACATTTGGTAATCAAAGATCGCCTGGTAAAAAGCGGCGAGAGTCTCACGCCTCGTGCGAATGGCGTCGAGCAGCTCGAGCGTTGAGTTTTCACCGGCCTTGAGCGCATACTCTGTCGCGTTTTGAATATCCGTTACCTTCGTCAAGACTCCGCTCTTATAAAGTTCAACGCGGCGTTTTTGCAGATCGACGGCGATCACGGCTTTGTCGACATCGCTCAATATCTGGTTGGTGACGATCTGCTCCTGATTCTGAGCACGACGTTTATCGATAAGCGCCTTTGCCCGCTCGCCCTGGTTACGGTCGGAAACGGGCAGCGTGAATCCGACCCCAAAGTTGTAGTTGCTGCCGCCGGCGATCACGTGATTAACGCCGCCGCTCAGTGTCAGATTTGGTATTCGTTGGGCGTTTTGCAGAATGATGTTTGCATCGGCCGCGCGTTCGGCAAGCTGAGCCGCCTTGAGGTCGGGCCGCGCCGCAAGTGCCTTGTCGCGAAGATCGGACATCGTAAGGTCGTATGTCTCGTAATATTCCATCGCTCCGGCGACCTCGACCTCGGTCGTCCGGTAATCGCCGCCGAGAGCAAGCCGCAGGTCACGCAATGCCAGCTCGGAATCGCGCTCCGAATTTGCGACGTCCGTGTCAAATTTGATCTGCTCGACCTCCAGCCGCTGCAGATCGAGCCCTGAGATCTCGCCGGCGTGGAAGACGTCCCTCGTGTGGTCCACTATCTGGGCAAACGTTTTCTGGTTCTCGAGCGACAGGTCGAGCAAGGACCGGGCAAGCAGTACGGCGTAGAATTTTTTCTTGACGTCATTGGTCATCTGCCACACGGCGATCTCAAATTCGGCACGGGCCAACTCGGCATTGGCCTCGGCAGCCGTGATGCGCTTTTGTCGCTTGCCGCCAAGCTCAAAGTCTTGGGAGATGTTGTAAACAAAGGTCTGCTCAGCCAGGAACGGAGTAAATTTTAAGGGCAGCCCCGACGACCCGACAGTGATCTCCGGATTCGGCTTGAGGCGCGCCGTCAATTTCTCGGCCTCGGCCGTGTCGATGTCGTAACGTGAGGCAACTAACTGAAGGTTTTGCTGCAGGAATATCGAGACGGCCTCTGCGACCGTTATTCGCCTGACCACCTGTCCCGTCCGGGTCGTGGTCCCGGCCGTCGACTGGGCACCGCCGGGCAGCCCCGATAATACGAGCAGCAAAAGCACCGAAACTATGCTTTTCATGTCAAAAGATTTAGAACGCGAAACTCATGTTTCGCTTTGAAGATCGCTCGCGGTTTGCACGCGCGAGCATCGCTGAAAACAGCATCGGTCTGGCCAAAACGCGCCAAACAAACAAAGCATCCTTGCTGAGATCAGGCTTGTTTCGGTGGTTGGAAGGGCGGTGTGAGGGAACGGGTGATCGGTCGGTGATCGTACGAGAAATTAATAGCGGTGTCGTACAGAACGCCTTTTAGCGGCAGCGAAAGTTCGGCGAGCAGACCGCTGTGACTCGTCATCTCGTCGAGGAGATTCTTTGTCTCCTGACGTTGTTGACGCTTATCAGGGCAGTCGGCCAGCGGCGAAGGATTGTCCGAGACGCGACAGACCGTGAGATCCGATTCGAAATTCGGATCGTGCGAGTCCATGAATGCATGCGAACCGAGCTCAACGATCGCGACAAAGAGAAAACCTGCGGCAAGCAGCCGCCTTACATTCCTCTTTCGCTTGATCTGTCGCAAAAACCGCATCACGGGATCCATCCCAATCTATGCCGACGTTGTAGCGTTGTCAAACAACGTCACGAGACCGCTTTTGTTTGCTACCCTGTCTTTTACGAGGCAACAGACGAAAGGGTTTTTGATGCATGAAGACACTCTTTATTCTTAGACACGCGAAATCGAGTTGGGCCGACAAGGACCTTACGGATTTTGACCGTCCCTTAAATGATCGGGGCAAGGCTGCGGCACCCTTTATGGGCAGGCTGCTCCGGGAAAAGGGACTGGCACCGGATGTTATTTTTTCGTCGCAGGCTGTGCGTGCGAAAAAGACTGCGAAGCTCTTCAAAGACGCAGGTCAATTTGATGCGGATATTATCTTTGACGAAAGGATCTACGAGGCGAGTACGACGACGCTTCTCAATGTAGCGAGCGACGCGACCGACGATCACCATTCAGTCATGCTGGTCGGGCACAATCCCGGAATGGAAGGTCTAGTACGCATTCTTACGGGCCACGCCGAGCCGATGCCGACCGCAGCCATAGCCGTGATCGACCTCGATATTCAACGCTGGACGGACATCGCCTCCGGCGTCGGCAAGCTGCGAGCCATCTTTCGTCCCCGTGACGAGATGGCCTGAAATTTAACCCTGCTGTAACACTGCGTTAATGTGCTGGTAATGCTCCCGAAATAGAGTGTTGGCTTACACGCGCTTTGTTCGGCTAAAATTCAGCTACAGCCATGCAGCACAGCATTCTGATCATCGAGGACGATGCGGATATCGCCGACGGCCTGCAGTACAACCTGCGGCGAGAGGGTTTCCGGCCTGTTATCGCCGAGTCCGGTGAAAAGGGTCTGCGGCTCGCACTTGACGAAAAGGATCCGCCCTCGCTCATCCTTCTCGACTTGATGCTGCCCGGAATGAGTGGGATGGAGCTGTGCCGACGCCTGCGGCGCGAGTCCCTGACCGCTGCCACGCCGATCATCATGCTAACGGCAAAGGCTGCCGAGGGCGATCGAGTCCTGGGTCTTGAGACGGGCGCCGATGATTATGTGGTCAAGCCTTTTTCGGTAAAAGAGGTGATTGCCCGCATCCGTGCCGTTCTACGTCGATCGGAAACCGAGACGTCGGCAAAATACAATGACGCCCGGCTGGCCGTCGATTTTGCGGATATGCGCGTCACGTGCTTTGACCGCGCCGTAAAACTCACACGCAAGGAGTTTGCCCTTCTCGAGCACCTCATCAACAATTCCGGCCGCGTCTCATCGCGTCAGCAGCTGCTCGACAACGTCTGGGGTTACAGTTATTTTGGCGACACGAGAACGCTTGACGTGCATATTCGCCGCTTGCGTCAAAAGCTCGACGATTGCGGCAAGTGCATTGAAACGGTCGTCGGCGTCGGCTATCGTTTTATCGGGTGTAAATGAGCGAGACCGCAGCCGAAGCCGTGGCGATCGGGCCAAACATTCTTCAAAAGATACTCGACACAACTCGCGAGTGCGTTCTCGTTGTCGATGCGTCTTTGCGTGTCTCGAACTGCAACGTCCCGGCCGCCGTCGCCTTCGGACGCGATGGGCTCGATCTCGAGGATAAGCGTCTCAGCGAGGTCATTCGTGATCTCGATCTGCATGAGGCTTTCCAGCGAGCGCTCGGCGAACGAGCATCGTCCGATATCCGGCTTAAGATCCACGCGGGCGGGCGTAAATTCGACGTTCATGTCGCTCCGATCGAGCTCGGCGGCGAACCTCACGCGATCGGATTTTTTTACGAGACAACGCAGATCGATAGGCTAGAGATCGTGAGGCAGGAATTCCTGTCGAACATCTCTCACGAGCTGCGGACGCCGCTGACGTCCATTCTCGCCTTTGTAGAGACGCTCGAGGACGGCGGTATCGAGGATGCAGAGAATAACCGCCGATTCCTCTCCGTGATCCGCCGCAACGCCGAGCGGATGAAGACGCTCATCGACGACATCCTCGAATTGTCCCTGATCGAGTCAGGCAAGGTCAGCGTTGATATCCGTGAGATCGCTCTCGCCGCCGCGGTGGGCGACATCATCGGGACGCTCTCGGCGAAGGCTGGCGAGCGCGAGATCAAGCTCGTCAACAACGTCGCAGATGACGCAAAAATAGCTGTCGATCCGGTCCGTCTCGACCAGATGCTTACGAATCTGATCGACAACGCGATCAAGTTCAATCGCACCGGTGGATCTGTCACCATGTCCCACGAACGCACCGGCGAACGCGACGCCATCTCTGTCGCCGACACCGGCGAGGGCATCATGCCCGAGCACATCGGACGAATATTCGAAAGGTTTTACCGGGCCGACCGCTCACGCGCCCGCGAGATAGGCGGCACCGGCCTGGGTCTCGCCATCGTCAAGCATCTCGCCCGCCTGCACGGCGGTGAGGTCACCGTCTCCTCAACACTGGGTGTCGGTTCTACCTTTACGGTCGAGATCCCCGCCCGCTAAAAATAACTCTCCGGTACGGTTCCGGCCGTGCTATAATGGCCTCATACTTGAAATTCAGGTCACTGCCCCAAGTCTCTTAATAAACACGTTTCGATTCTCCAGCAGTTAGCGAGAGAAACGGTTATGCAGCTCACGGTTGGTCAAAAGGTCGCTTATCCGAGCCAAGGGCCCTGCCTTGTCGAAAGCTTAGAAGAGCGCGTTTGCGGTGAACGGCGAATGTCGGGCTACATCCTGCGCGTTCTCGGCGACAATTCGACGATCTTTGTCCCGGCCGACAACATTTCAAGCGTCGGACTTCGCCCAATAATCAGCCAGTCTCAATGCCGCAAGCTTATCGGCGGTCTCGCCGACGATTTTGAAGATATTTCATGCGATTGGAAGTCACGCTCGCGCGAGTTTATGGAAAAGCTGCAGTCCGGCGACGTGTTTCAAGCTGCTGACGTGCTCAAAAAACTCACTTTCCTCAGTCACGAGAAAAAACTCTCATTCCGCGAACAAACTCTCCTCGAGAAGGCAAAATTCCTCATCGTTGCCGAGATCCGCAGTGCGTATTCGTCGGCTCGTCCCCCACGTGAAACGGATATTATCACTCTGGTCGAGACCGCCTGCACAAAGCACACCTTCCGCCAGCCTCGCGTTATGCAGGCCGCGGTCCACTAGGACAATTACGAATTAACAATTAAGAATTACGGCCGCGTATACGAGGCTCTGACGACGGTTTTTATGTTCCCGCGAACGTGAAAATCGCCCTCGATCTCGACCTTTAACGGATCGCACGCCTTCACAAAGTCATCGAGAATGATGTTGATAACGTGCTCGTGAAAGACCTTGATATTCCGGAATGAGTTGATATAGAGCTTGAGGCTCTTGAGCTCAATGCAGAGGCGGTTTGGAACGTATTTGAGGCGGATGATCGCAAAATCGGGAAAGTCGGAGAAAGGACAGATCGCGGTGAATTCCGGGATCTCGAATTCGACCCAGACCCCATTCCCCGGAAACTCGTAAGTAAACGCATCGAGCGGAAAGAGGTCCATCTCTTCCCTGGGTGTTGGCGTGATCGCGAGGCCTTGGTCGTTTACGGGTTCAGTCCGTGGGGCGTTTTGCATATCGATATTTGCGGCTTCCCATGCGTCGCATCGAGCCAACGTCACGGACACCTGTCTCACGCAGCTGGCTAAGCAAGTTGATAAAGATGTGGGCCGTGGCCCTAGCGTCTGCGGGCGCCCGATGGTGATCGTAAAGATCGACCTCGTAATGCTCGGCAAGCGTTTTTAGCTTGTGATTGATGATATCCGGCACCAGCCTGCGTGACAGCCGAACGGTGCAGAGACACGGATTCGCAACACGATATTTCGGATAGATGCGGCCGATCTCGTGATTAAGGAACGACATGTCGAAGGCCGAATTGTGAGCGACCAGCACCGAATCACCGATAAAATCTAAAAACTCCGTCGCAACCTCCGCAAAGAGCGGCGCCGCCGAGACCATGTCGTTGCTGATCCTTGTCAGACCCGTGATGAACGGCGGGATCGACATCTCGGGATTTACCAGAGACTTAAACTCATCAACGACGCGGCCGCCTTTTACGCGGTACGCTCCAACCTCGATGATCCGGTCGGGCGGAGGTTTTGAACCGGTCGTTTCCAGGTCAAAGACGACGAATTCTGTCCCGTCTATCTCGCGATCGTCAAAACCGTCGGGCGTAAGCTCAACCATGTCTTCATTTAAGGTTAGACGAGGATCGAGCCCGATAAGGTCCGTGACCAGCAGCCGCGCCAATGCAGGCTCAGGGCGGCGGATCTTCATTACAAAGTCCACGATGCTGACCGCCGACGCTCGCCCGCCAAACGAGCGTAGGAGCGAGATCGCATCATTGATGAGCAGCGAATCAGAGACGAGGCTTGGGTGCGGTAACATCTATTGTCTAATATTAACGTTTAGAGCGCCGCCGGTAAAATAACTCCGTGACCGAAGCAGAGGTCCTCGAACACTTTAAGAATAGCGGTGCCTTGCTAGAGGGACACTTCGCCTTATCGAGCGGTCTACATAGTCCGACTTATCTGCAATGTGCGCTCGCGTTGCAGCGGCCGGTCGACGCGGATCGATTTGGACGCGCGATAGCGAATGCCGCGGCCGAAAGAGGGATAATCGCCGGTGTGGATACGATCGCCTCGCCGGCGATCGGCGGCTTAGTGATCGGATTCGCGGTCGCTCAGGCGGCTGGCGTGAGATTTATCTGGACCGAGCGTCAAAATGGCGAGATGACCCTTAGACGCGGATTCTCGGTCGCGAAGGGTGAACGCATCTTTGTCGTCGAGGATGTGATCACGACCGGCGGCTCGACCCGCGAGTGTATGGGCGTACTCGAGCAGCACGGGGCCGAGATCATCGGCGCCGGATCGATCGTCGACCGATCGAACGGGATAGCCGATGTCGGTGTGCCGCGAATCTCGCTCTTGAGCCTCGACGTCCCGACCTTCGAGCCAGCGGCTTGTCCGTTATGCGCATCCGGCGGCGAGGCCGTTAAGCCGGGATCACGGACTTCCAAATGAATTTCAAGCTTCTCATCCAATACGACGGCACCGATTTTCATGGCTGGCAGGTGCAGGAGAATGACCGCACGATCCAGGGTGAGCTCGAGCGTGTGGTCGGGATGCTCGTTGATGGCGAGGTTGGCGTCGTTGGATCCGGACGAACGGATGCCGGCGTTCACGCCGAGGGCCAAGTCGCGAACGTCCACATTCCCGGCGACAAGTTCACACCTGCAAAACTTAAAGCGGCGATCAACGGCAATCTTTGGAAGGACATTCGGGTGCTCAAGTGTGAGCGCGTGGCTGAGGAGTTTCACGCCCGATTTTCCGCAAAGCAAAAGACCTACGTTTATCGCGTCGTCAACGCACCTGTCATGTCGCCGTTTTGGCGGCGATTTGCGGCGCACGAGTCGAGGCCTCTCGATGTTGCGAGGATGACCGATGCTTCCAGGTTTTTTCTGGGGGAACATGATTGGACAGCCTTCTGCTCGGCCCAGGCCGACGGCATCACGCGGGTCCGCAACATCACGGATCTAACGATCGAGTCGCGTTGGGACGACCGCGCACAAGGGGCGATGATCGAATTTACAATCACGGCCGAGGGCTTTCTCAGATACATGGTTAGGTCGATCGTCGGGACGCTGCTCGAGGTGGGTTTTGGTGCTAAAGACTCTGATACAATTCAGACGGCGATCATAAGCGGCGACCGAAATTTGGCGGGAAAAACGGCCCCTGCACAGGGCCTGACGCTGGTCAAGGTTGAATACGACTGAGCTTTGCGGATATATCACATAGTCTTGCCGGAAGATTGGGCGGCCTTTGACACGGGGTTGTATCGCGCGAAAAGCCTCGAGACCGAGGGCTTTATCCATTGCAGTTTTGCCGAGCAGCTCGACGGAGTTCTCGGTCGCTATTACAAGGGCGAGCCGAAAGTTGTCGTTCTTGAGATCGAGACCGACCAACTGATGTCACGCGTGCTCAACGAGCCGTCGACGGGCAGCGAGATCTATCCGCATATTTACGGGCCGATTAACCGCGATGCTATTGTCGCGGCAACGCATAGAAAGCTCCGCAACTGAGTGAAAGATACCTTTAGCGGCATCATCGAGCCGGGTTCGGACGAGGCCAAACTGCTCGCGTCGATAGATCTTGCGCGCCTGCCGCGGCACATCGCGGTGATCATGGACGGCAACGGCCGTTGGGCAAAGCTACAGGGCCGGCCGCGCATATTCGGGCATCGTGCCGGTGCGGATTCTGTGCGATCGATCATCGATACATGCCGGCGGCTCGAGATCGAAGCCGTAACGCTCTACGCATTCTCGACAGAAAACTGGAAGCGCCCCGTTACCGAGGTAAAGGGCCTCATGCAGATGCTCAAGCGCTACATTCGCAAGGACCTCACAGAGGTCCACGGCCACGGCATCCGCTTTCAGACGATCGGCGATATCACCGCTCTGCCTGACGATGTCCAACGGGAGATCGCTCGCGCGAGAGAGATGACCGCCGTCAACGACGGTATGTTCATGAGCGTCGCGCTCAACTACGGCAGCCGCGCCGAGATCGTACGGGCCGCAAAGCTCGCTTACCAGGATATTGAGCGCCGGGGCGACGTCATGGACCACTTGACCGAGGCCGACATCGAGCGAAATCTCTACACACACGACCTCCCCGACGTCGATCTCCTCATCCGCACGAGCGGTGAATTCCGCATATCAAATTTCCTGCTCTGGCAGCTCGCCTACAGCGAGATCTACGTCACGCCCGTGCTTTTTCCGGACTTTCGACGGCCGCAGATCTTTGAGGCGATAATCGATTATCAAAAACGCGAGCGCCGCTACGGCGATGTGAAAGCGAAATGAAAACACGCATACTCACGGCACTTATCGCACTGCCGGTCATCATCGCCGCGATCATCCTGCCTATGTGGGTGCCGCAGACGGTGTGGCTTTTTGTCTCGATCGCGGCCGTCGCGGTGGCGGCGGGACTGTTTGAGTTCTATTCGCTGACCAAGAAGCTGGAGCTTAAGGCCGATGCCGCGGTGGGCTATCTGTGGGCCGCGTGTCTTTTTGTCGGGTTTGTCTTTGACGCTCCCGCAAAGGCACCCGATCTCATAATGGCGACATTGGCCGGATTCGTCATGGCACTACTCGCGTCGCAGATGTTTCGCTTTAGGGCCGATTTCAAAAAGATGCTGACCGGCATCGGCGTCACGATGCTGGGCGTAATGTACGTGGCGTTTTTAGGCGGTTTTCTCGTTGCGATGAGAATGGGATTCGATCAGCGGCCAAACCTGTCCACGCATCTCCTCGCCTATTTTTTTCTCGTGATATTCGCCTCTGACACCGTCGCGTACTTTACCGGTCGAGCTATCGGGAAGAATAAGCTTGCACCGTCGATCTCGCCGGGCAAGACCGTCGAAGGCCTCATAGGCGGACTCGTCGCCGCGGCCGCGGCCGCCGCAATTGCAACGTGGTGGTTCTTTCCGGAGCTGCCGTTCGCTTGCTCGGTACCGCTCGCCTTGGTGCTCTCAGCGGTGGGCGTACTCGGCGATCTCACCGAAAGCGCGATGAAACGCGGTGCCGGCGCAAAGGACGCCGCATCGATCCTGCCGGGCCACGGCGGTTTTCTCGACAGACTCGATAGTTTGCTATTCGCGGCGCCGATACTATATTATTTTGCTCGGTTTTACTTTTAAGATGAACGCCATTTTTGTTGACGACAATAATCCGTAGGGCGAGGACGCAACCTGACGCGCGTTCCGCCTTCCGACTGTCTCGACACGGAAGGCGTTTTTATTTTTATGCTGGATGTACTTGGTGATCTCGAGAGAACTCATAGCTGCGGTGAGTTGCGGCTGGAGCATGTCGGCCAAAAGGTCGTTTTGATGGGCTGGGTCGCAAAGAAGCGCGACTTTGGCCCGCTGACCTTTGTAGACCTTCGCGATCGCGATGGAGTGACACAAGTCGTTCTTAACGAAGAGGTTACGAGCGAAGCACATGCTAAGGCTAAGGCCTTGCGCGGGGAGTTTGTCATCGCCGTTAAGGGTGAGGTCGTCGAGCGCGAGGGCACGCACAACGCCAAACTCGCCTCAGGCGATATCGAGATCCACGCGGACGAGATCCTGATTCTGAACGAGGCAAAAGTCCCGCCATTCCAGCTCGAGGTCGCCGGCAGCGAGAACCTTGCTGACGAATCGACACGACTCAAATATCGCTATCTCGACCTCCGCCGGCCGCAGCTGCAGCACAACATTCGCACGCGTGCCAAGGTCGTCTCGCGCATCCGCGAGTACTTCGACACTCGCGAATTCATCGAGATCGAGACTCCGATCCTGCTCAAATCGACGCCCGAGGGCGCACGCGATTTTATCGTGCCGTCGCGCATTCACGCGGGCAAATTCTTTGCGTTGCCGCAAAGCCCACAGATCCTCAAGCAGCTTACGATGATCGCCGGACTCGATAAGTACTATCAGATCGCACGATGCTTTCGCGACGAAGACCTAAGGGCAGACCGCCAGCCTGAATTCACCCAGCTCGATATGGAGATGTCGTTTGCGACCCGCGAGCAGGTGTACCGTCACATGCAGGGAATGTTTAATCACGTTCTACGGCTGATAGATGTCGACCTGCCCTCGGAATGGCCGCGTCTGACACACGCCGAGGCCATGAGCCAATACGGATCTGACAAGCCTGACCTGCGATTTGGAATGGAGCTCGTCGATCTCAGCGCGAGTCTTCGCGACACGGACTTTGCTCCATTCGCCGATACGTTGGCAAAGGGCGGCGAGATCAAATGCATTGTCGTAAAGGGCCGTGCCGACTACTCGCGCAAGCAGACCGACGAACTGCAGGAGTATGTAAAACGTTACGGTGCGGGAGCTCTCGGCTGGATCAAGGTCGGCGAAGAGACAACATCGTCGTTGATGAAAGTCCTCGGCGAAGAAAAGATCGCGGCGCTTACGGCGACCGCTAAGGCTGCGAAGGGTGACGCCGTCCTGATCGTCGCCGGGAAAAAGCCGGTCGTAGCCGCGGCACTCGGCGCTCTGCGTGGCGAGATCGCCCGTCGCGAGGACCTGATCGACCGCAGCCGGTATGAGGCGTTGATCGTGACGGAATTTCCGATGTTCGAGCACAACGAGGAGAGTGGACGCTACGATGCCGCGCATCATCCGTTTACGTCGCCCATGGACGAGGACCTCGAACTTTTCCGAACCGCCGTGGAGGACGAATCGCATCATCACCTGCTCGGTCAGGTAAGAGCGAAAGCCTATGACGCGGTCATCAACGGTTACGAATGCGCCGGCGGATCGATCCGTATTCACCAAAAAGCCGTCCAGGATCTAAATTTCAAGGCTCTCGGAATGACAGCTGAATCTGCTAGGGACAGATTTGGATTTTTTCTTGACGCCCTCGAGTACGGCACGCCGCCGCATGGCGGTTTTGCCGCCGGTATAGAAAGGACGTGCATGATCGTCTGCGGGACTGAAAATATCCGAGATGTCATGGCGTTTCCAAAAACCGCCTCCGCTCAAGACCTGATGATGGACGCACCGGGCGAGGTCGACGAAGCGCAGCTTAGGGAGCTTGGCATAAACGTCCAAGAGCCGCATAAGGAAGACAAATAGCGAACAATCGCCAACCGATTGTCGTAAAATCGCTTGTAAAGCAATGCCGTCAAAGTACGACACAAATCCGCTCGATCCGGATTTTCCGGACAAAGTCAGGGCCGAGGCCGAGGGCCAGCCGACGCAGGTGCTTTCGGAGAGCGATGCCCCGCGAACGCAGCAATTCGGTAACCGGCCGGTGTCACCCGAGGAGCAGACGCGCCCCTTCGTGGGCGAGCCTTCGCAGTTTCAGCCGCAATACCAGCCGCAATACCAGCAGCGGACGTATCAGCAGCCTTACACGGGTCAGTACGTTCCGGTTCAGTACCAACAACAGGGCTTTGCGATGCCAAAGGAGCAGGAGCGTAAGGTCGCGCCATTTGGGCTGACCGAGAATGTCCTCACCGCGATCCCGTATATTCCCTGGTACATCGGTATGATCGCCGGCGGCATAATGCTCTTTCTGACGCCGCGTAGCGAGACTAAGGTCCGCTTTCACGCGGCCCAAGGTCTGGCGGCTCACGTCGGAATTCTGATCGTTACCACGATCCTCGGGATCCTCGGTGAGGTGACCGGAGTCGCACGGGCCGGAAACGTGATCTTCACCATAGCCACATCGATAATGCTCATCATCTGGGCTCTTAAGGCGTGGAAGGGCAAACCCGTTCACATCGCGAGTATCGAGGGCCTTACGAATTGGCTCGAGGACAAGATCCGGCCTAAGGGATAATCGATGTACTGCTCACACTGCGGCTCGGCGACGGGCGACGACCTCAATTACTGCAAGAATTGCGGG
>DASYKW010000024.1:0-4410 GCA_035995005.1 Pyrinomonadaceae bacterium | reverse complement strand
AGACGATCGATGATCTGTTCCTGGAGCCTAAATTAGGAAGTGATCCGGTCGCTTCTGTTCTCGATCCAAACGGCACCTACCAGTTTGTCGGCGGCAATGCGGGCAAAAAGGGCTATTTCACCAAACCGGATAGAAATAATTTCGGACCGGTGGTGAGCTTTGCATGGGTACCCGGCGGTATGGGAATGCTCAACCGTCTCTTTGGTGAGAAAAAGACCGTCATACGCGGCGGTGTCAGGATCGGTTATGTAAACGACGAATACATCAAGTCCGCCGTTAACGCGGGTGTTGGTAATGCCGGCTTGAGCGCAACCGCTAACGCTTTAAGTCCGCTCACCGGCGCATCTGGGTTCCTGAATGACCGGGCTAGCGGATCCTTAACGCCCCCAACCGCCCTTGCGTATATAAAACCGCCGTTTACCTACGCGACAAACAATGCAAGAGCAACTAACTTCGGCACGGTGTTTGCGATCGATCCAAACCTTCAGGTAGAGCGCGAGACCGAAATAAACATTGGTCTTCAACGCGAACTTGGGTGGGATACGGTATTCGAGATCCGTTATGTCGGAACGCGTAGTAATTCGCTCGTCCGAACGATCGATTACAATCAGGTCGACATTAGAAATAACGGATTTGGTGCAGACTATATCCGGGCACTAGGTAACGCTCGGTTGTGCGATGCTGCCAACGCCGCGACGCCTGGTAGCTGCCTTACCGGTTCAAAGTTTAATGGTGCGATTGCCGGTAGCCAAGTGTTGACAGTCATTCCCAACTTGCTTCCTGCGGGCCAAGCCCTTTTCACCAGTGCGAATCTAGCGCTCGGTACTCCGGCTGACCTGGCCATTACGTTAGTTCAGGGAGCCAACACCGGTACCGTCAAATTCCTGGCGAATCCCAACACCGGAGTTGCAAACGTGCTTGCCAACGGAGGAAAGCTTCGTTACAACGCGCTGCAAACAGAGATACGCCGTCGATTTACCAACGGATGGGCCTTGAACGCGAATTACACGTTCCAGAAGATCCTGACTAATATCACCGATGACGGTATTAATCAGAATCGTGTTAACCCATACCTTGATAACGCGAACCCAAAGCTGGATTACTCGCGTGCGGCCTATGATACGACGCACTCGTTTAACCTGAGCTCGATCTACGAATTGCCGTTCGGCAAGGGTAGGCACTTCCTGAATCAGGGCGGCATTACCAACCAGATCTTTGGTGGGTGGCAGATCGGAAACATTGTTCAGATCACGTCGGGAGCTCCAATAACCTTTTTGGATGCCCGGGGAACTCTAAATCGTGCGGCCCGAGCTAACAATCAGACTGCTAGTACGAACCTGACCAAGGACCAGATCAGGGCCTTGCTCGGTTTCCGAAATGTAAACGGCACTCTCTACTTCATTGATCCGTCGATCATTGGAACTTCGGGACGTGCGGCGAATGGGTTTGGTACGACACCATTTGCGGGACAGGTGTTCTTTAACGTGAATCCGGGTCAAACCGGTAACCTTGAACGATATGCATTCAATGGTCCGATGTACTGGAACTGGGATGCGAATATCATCAAGAATTTTGGCATTAGTGAGTCGACTCGCCTGCAATTGCGGCTCGAAGCATTTAATGTTACTAATTCGGCGCGTTTCGGAGCCCCGTCCTTTGCGGTCGGTAGCACTTCTTTTGGAAAGATCACGAGTGCGTACGGTCCGCGTATCATGCAGATCGCCGCTCGATTTGAATTCTAATTACGGTACTTGTACCGCTTGTAAGGGTCTGCCTCCGGGCAGACCCTTTTTTTGTTATCCTCGTGTAAGTCTTGTTGATGCCGGCAGCCAGTTCTCACCTTCAGGCCTTAGGAGCGGGCGATCTCATCGATCGTGCGGTCAGGTTCTATCGCCAAAATTTCTGGACACTCGTGATGATCGCGGCCCCGCCGGTCGTTTTTGGAACGATCGTCTCCGTAGGCTGGACGCTCGCGGGACGCCAGATCTTCTCAATTGGCGCAGATCGCTTCTCAGCGGAGAACGCCTTTTATTATGTCTTCGTCTGGTTTGGCAGCGTTGTCATATGGCTGACGGAGACGATGGCGACGCTTGTCGTGATGGGCGGAGCGTCGCGCAACTTCGTTCGGCATCTGCTCTTTGGCGAGGCGATCACTTTTCGCGAGACGTACCGCAATACTTGGCATCGCCTTGCGGGGCTGATCATTGCGTCCACGCTGATCACGATCGTGATCGGCATTTTGGGCATAGCGGTCTTTTACATCGCGATGATAGTTGGCTTTATCGCGATCGCCCTGGTCGCGGCAGCGTTATCGTCCATTCCTGTGGTCGCGGTTGCGATCTCGATCGCCGTCGGCATCGCTGTCGCTTTGGGTGCGATGTGGCTATTCTTTCTCGCGGCGTCGCGGCTGGCATACGTTCCGCAGGTGATGCTGGTCGAGGGGCAAGGAGTGCTTTCCGCCATCGGCCGCAGCGCATCGCTGGCTGGTCGCAATGTCAGGCGACTTGGAGCATTGTTTGTCTTTACGACGGTGGCGGCGTACTCGGCGCTCGCTCTGCTCTATGTGCCCCTAGCGTGGTATGCCTCGGCGAATGGCGTTCAGTTGATGTCGTTCGACGCCGATCTTATTCCGGCGTGGTATGAGATCGCATATAACCTGATCTGGCAAATAAGTTTCATCCTGCTCTCGCCCGTTTGGACCATCGGCCTGTGCCTGCTGTATGTTGACGAACGTGTCCGCAGCGAATGCTACGACATCGAATTAATGGCCGCGGCGCGGCTCGGTGATATTCCGAGCGTTCCTACGAGTTACGTCAATCCTCTTCAGCCCGCTCTGGCGAATGCGGTGACGACTAAGGCTCGTTCCGCATCCGGCTCGGTCCTTGGCCTCGAATGAGAAGAACGGTGTTCATCGTTTTAGCGTCCATTCTGCTTGTGGCAGTTGCCGCCGCGGCTACGCCGGGCAATTACCGAACGCGCATCGACCGTGCGGTGGCTGACGCAAACGAGCTTATTAATAACGTCGGCAGTGGTGAGTCCGACTACGAGCGTCAGCGGCTCGAACGCGTCCGTTCCGCCGTTCCGCCCGCAGAAAAGATCGAATGGCCTGACGGCAGTGTCGAGACCCAAAACCAATGGCTGAAAGTCGATCTCGACATTCTAGAGACAGAGCGATCCCTCGACAGGCGACGAGCGATCCTAAACTCCATTCGCGAGCGGCTTGAGGCGCTGTCGGAGTCAGTCGCGGAGCTGGGCCGGGCAGTGACAGCTTCGTCTTCGAAGGATGCAGACAAGCAGAAGCTCGGAGAGATACTTCGCCGACCCGAGTATCAGCCGGCGGTCGAGAAGGAAGAGAGCCTTTTCCAGCGTTGGTGGCGCGAATTACAAGAGTGGCTCGACAGGCAATTCCCGCGGCCGCAGATCACGCCATCCGAGCAGCTAGGCCTTGGTTCATTCAAACTCGTTCTGCAGATCGTGATCTTCGTCGCGATCCTCGGCCTGGTAGCGTTTCTGCTGTGGCGATTTTTGCCTCTATTCTCGGCCAGATTTGGCGAGAGGCGGAAGAAGGCAAAGAACGACCGTGTGATACTCGGGGAGCTTGTAGGCGCTGACGAATCTGCCGCCGATATCTTTGGCGAGGCCGAGCGGCTGGCCCGAGAGGGCGACATTCGAGGGGCGATCCGCAAGGGCTACATTGCCGTCCTTTGCGAGCTTGGCGACCGCCGGATCGTGCGACTGGCACGGCATAAGACGAACCGCGATTACCTCCGTGACGCACGGCGAAGCCCACGGATATTTGACGGCCTCAGCGGACTCACTGCTAATTTCGAACGCAACTGGTACGGCCTCCGCACCGCTGAGCCCGAGGATTGGGATGATTTCCGTACGGGCTATCAGCAGACGATCAGGGAGGTGAAAATGTACGTCTCATGAAGCAGCGTCTCCTCATCATTCTCTTGATCTCTCTCGTCGTGGCAGTGCTCATCGGCCTCAATGCGGCGTCGTATACGCAGAAAGAGAAAACGCCCGACAGCGAGCTTTACGCTAACCGCTCGAGCTTCAATTCCAGCGCGACCGGCACCCAAGGCTGGTACACGCTGCTTGCCGAGACGGGCCGCAAGGTCCAGCGTTGGCAGGACGCTCCGGCGTCGCTGCTGACGGCAAAGACACCGCCCGCGGTCTTTGTCATAGTCGGTTCACCACGAAGGAGCATCACGGACAAGGAGGCCGAGACCCTGCTCACCTGGGTCTCGCGCGGAGGCAAGCTCGTCGTGATCGATCGCGAGCCGCCTGAGGACCTCGTCGTAACGACGGCAGGCTGGAAGATCGGCCTTCGGATGATTCCAGACAGCGCACTTTTTAAGGCTGACCCTGCAGATCAGCAGTTTATGACGACTGGCGTGCAAGCCG
>DASYKW010000023.1:0-6808 GCA_035995005.1 Pyrinomonadaceae bacterium | reverse complement strand
ACAAAGGACGACGCGCTATTCCAGTCGATAGCAAAGCTCTACGATACCTTCGGCACACCGCGCGACCTTATCCGGGTCTATGTCGAGGAGAAAGGGCTCGGATTCGAGGAGGACGACTTTAACGATCGTTTTGATAGCTCGTTACAGGCCCTTCAGCAGAAGTCTGGCATAGGCAAGACCGAGCGCAAGTCGCAAGTCTCACCGGTTTACGCCGAGGTGTTGGACAAGGTCGGCAGCAATGCCTTTCACGGTTACGACACTACGCGGATCGATGACGCGAAGGTCATTGCGATCCTCGATGGCGACAAATCTCGCGACACTCTGGCGGAAGGCCAGCAAGGCAGCGTAGTCTTGGACAATACACCGTTCTACGCCGAGTCGGGCGGCCAGGTTGGCGATACCGGCAAGCTCGCTTCCGCCGATGCTTCCTCGATCGTGTCGGATACCTATTCCCCAGTCGCTAGACTGATCATTCACAAGGTGACGGTCGAGCGAGGGACGCTCAACGTCGGAGACGAGATCGCGGCAGTTGTCGATGTGGAAAAGCGCGACGCAACGCGGCGTAATCACACCGCGACGCACCTCGTTCACGCGGCGCTGAAAGAAGTTTTGGGTTCGCACGTAAAGCAGGCAGGCTCGGTCGTCGCACCGAATTATCTGCGATTCGACTTTACGCATTATCAGCCGATGACGGACGCTGAGATTGCCGAGGTCGAAGACCTGGTGAACCGGTATATCCTTAAGAATGAACCGGTTACAACGAACATGATGGCCCTTGAGGACGCGATGTGTTCGGGGGCTGTGGCAATGTTCGGCGAAAAATACGGCTCTGAGGTGCGAGTTCTGAGCGTAGGCGGCGGCGAATTCTCGCGTGAGCTTTGCGGCGGCACACATGTCCGAGCGACGGGCGACATCGGCTCGTTCAAGATCACGTCCGACGAGGCGATCGCCGCGGGCGTAAGGCGGATCCGTGCAGTGACGGGCTTTGACGCGTTCGAGCGTTTTCGCGAGGACGAACGTCTCATCGACGCCTCGCTCGGTGCTCTCAACACGCAGCGTGACAATCTGCCGAATGCCATCGCACGCCTTCAGGAAGAGCTCAAAAAGACCCGCAAGGAGATGGACGAGCTAAAGCTCAAGATCGCCACAGGCGGCTTTGCCGCCGACGGCTCATCCTCCAACGGCGACGAGGCTCGTGACATCTCGGGGGTAAAGGTGTTGGGGAAGGTCGTCGAGGGCCTCGACGCAAATGGTACGCGTCAGTTGTCAGACACTTTGCTGGCCCGTCTCAAGTCCGGCGTGGTTGTCATCGGGCGTACGGACGACGGCAAGGTCGGCATCATAGTCCGCGTTTCCGACGATCTTACGTCACGCGTGAAAGCCGGCGACATCATTCGCGAGATCGCACCTATCATCGGCGGCAAAGGCGGCGGAAAAGCCGACATGGCCGAGGGCGGCGGCTCCGACCCTCAGAAGCTGAGTGAAGCGATCGAATCCAGTTACGCCGTGATCGCGAAGATGCTTACGTAATGAGCGCCGTATTACCCAAACAAAACGACGAGATCGTTTCTTACAACCCAGCGACCGGGGCCGAAGTTGGACGCGTCGCGGCTGTGTCGGCCGAAGACGCAAAGGCTGTAGTTGATAGCTCTCGCGTTGCTTTTCAACACTGGCGACAAACCTCTTTTGCCGAACGTCGCCGCCTCGTTATGGCCGCACGCGAGGTCATTCTTTCCGATGTCGACGGCATTGCGCGTTTGATCTCGTCCGAATCAGGAAAGCCTTTTGGCGAGGCGATCTCTATGGAGATCGCTCCCGTGCTCGACCTCATGCAGTACTTCGCAAAGAACGCGGAGAACCTGCTGGCACCTCACAAGATCGGCATTGGACTTTATGCATTGCTCGGCCGCTCGTCAAAGATCGTCTATCATCCGCTCGGTGTCGTCGGGATCATCCCGGCGTGGAATTACCCGTTCTCGATCCCGCTAGGCGAGGCTGTCATGGCCGTAATGGCCGGAAATACTGTCGTCATCAAACCATCTGAGCTGACGCCTTTTGTTGGCATCAAGATCGGCGAGATCTTTAAGACCGCAGACTTTCCGGCAAACGTCGTGCAGGTCATTACGGGTGACGGCTCGACCGGGGCCGCACTTGTCGACGCAGCGCCTGACAAGATCATGTTCACGGGCTCGGTCGCGACAGGTAAAAAGATAAGCGAGGCAGCGGCAAAGAATCTCACTTCTGTTGTCCTCGAGCTGGGTGGCAAAGACCCGATGATCGTTTTTGAGGACGCAAATCTCGAGCTCGCGGCTGGTGCCGCGGTCTGGGGAGCGTTCTGCAACTCCGGCCAGTCATGCTCGTCGGTCGAGCGGCTTTATGTCCACGAGAGCATCGCAGACGCTCTGACGCGAAAGATCGTCGAAAAAACTAAACAGCTCAAGCAAGGCATAGGCGACACCGAGGATATTTCCATCGGTGCCATGTCATCCAAACGCCAACTCGACACCGTCGAGGACCACGTCGAGGACTTTCGTGCCGCAGGAGCGAAGATCGAGTTTGGCGGCAACCGGCCCGCAGGCCTCGAAGGCCTTTTCTACGAACCGACGGTGATCTCGGGAGCTAATAACGACATGCGTGCGATGCGGGAGGAGACGTTCGGACCAACGCTGCCGATCGCTACCTTCACGACCGAGGAAGAAGCTATTCGCCTTGCGAACGATAGCGAATTCGGACTGACCGCGAGCGTTTGGACACGGGACAAGACACGCGGGCAACGTGTTGCAAGACAGATCGAGGCCGGCTCAGTTTGCATCAACGAGGTCCTCTACACGCATGGCATCGGCACGACACCGTGGGGCGGATTTAAGAATTCCGGCCGCGGCCGCACGCATGGTCGCGAGGGCCTGATGGAACTGGTCCAGCCACAGCACATCCACACAAATCACATCTCTCTGCTCCCCGACGCGTGGTGGATGCCGTACTCCGCAAACGCCGTCGCGACGTTTCGAAAAATGACGCGAACGTTCTCAAGCGGGTCCGTCGTCAAGACCGTTGGTCTCATGCCACAGCTTCTGAAACGAGTTCGAGAACTCCTCAGCAACAAATGACCCGAATGCCGGCCATCTTCTTCGGCCACGGCAATCCGATGAACGCGCTCGCCGACAACGAGTGGACTCGCGGTTGGGCTGAGATCGGACGCTCGATCCCGACGCCAAGATCCGTGCTATGCATCTCGGCGCACTGGTATGTCCCAACGCTCGCCGTGACGGCGATGGAACGGCCGAGGACGATCCACGATTTTGGCGGTTTCCCTAGCGAGCTTTTTGAACTTCAATATCCCGCTCCAGGTTCCCCGGACCTCGCCTCGCGGATCGCTGCATTGCTGGGCGATGACGTTTTGCTCGACGATCGTCAATGGGGCCTCGATCATGGCACCTGGTCAGTCCTGTGTCATGTATTTCCCGAGGCACAGATTCCGGTCGTTCAGCTTTCGATCGACGAGACGCGCGAGGCTGCGTGGCATTATGAACTCGCGAAAAAGCTCAGGCTATTGCGGGACGAGGGAGTGCTGATCGTCGGCAGCGGCGATTTAGTCCACAATCTCCACACCTATGCCTGGGGTCGCGATAACGTCGAGCCATTCGATTGGGCCCTGCAATTCGAGTCAGCCGCGAAGGAGCTCATGCGATGCGGCGAGCACGTTCCGCTCATCAAGTACGAGACAATGGGCAAAGACGCGTTGCTCTCCGCGCCGACGCCGGACCACTATTTGCCGCTGCTTTATGTGCTCGCACAGCAGGAGGATGGCGACGAGGTGACATTTCCCGTCGAGGGCTTTGACGGCGGCTCGGTCTCGATGCTGACGGCTCGGATCGGCTAAAAAGACGAGAAGGGGGCTCTGTTTCAAAAACTTGTTGACAAATAGTCGTGATAACGACTATTGTTATGACATGGATAAGTTGAGGGAACGCCTGCGGCAGTCAAAACCCTTTGAGAAAGACGCGGAACGCGTGTTTTTGACGATCCAGCTTGTCGCCGGCGATCATTCGGCGGCGATCGAGCGAGTTTTCTGCGCGAGCGATCTAACGGCCACGCAGTACAACGTACTTCGTATCCTACGCGGAGCGAAGAGCGATGGCCTCTCATGTCGCGAGATCGGGGAGCGGATGATCACGCGAGATCCGGACATCACGAGGATGCTCGACCGGCTCGAGGGCCGTGACCTGATCCGCCGCGAGCGGCAGGAGACGGACCGCCGAGTGATACGCGCGTTCATTACACAAAAGGGACTTGACCTTCTTAAGGAATTGGACCGCCCGATCGCCGGCACGACAGATGAGCTGTTCGCCGGGGTTTCGAAAAGCGAGTTGGCGACCCTATCACGGCTGCTCGCAAAGATGCTGCGGACCGAATAACAAAGTTTTAGTGGAGCAAATCAATGAAATTATTTAGAAATTCGATGGCGGTAACGGTTGTGACGACGCTGATCCTGGCGCTCGTCGGGGTGTTTCTTGGCAATACATTCACGGCATCGGCAGCTGGCGGGCCAAAGGCCGATACGGTGAAATACCTGCCGATCGCGTCGGGACAGTATAGCTTCGATCCGAATCACACGGTGATAGGTTTCAGCGTCCGGCATCTTGAGATCGCTTTGGTCAGCGGTCGCTTCAAGGACCTTAGCGGTGCCGTGAATTTCGACGACAAGAACGTGACAAGGTCGACGGTCGAGTTCTCGGCAAAAATCGCGAGCATCGACACGGGCGTCGAGGCTCGAAACGAGCACCTTCGGACGGCGGACTTTTTTGACGCCGCGAAATATCCGGAGATGACTTTCAAGAGCACAAAGGTCGAGAAGAAAGGCAAGGCCTACCAGATGACCGGCGACTTGACCATCAAGGGCGTGACCAAACAGGTGACGTTCCCATTCACGTTCACCGGAGTGGTCAAAGACCCGTGGGGCGGCACACGATTCGGCATCGCTGCCGAGACCGTCATTAACAGGCGTGATTTTGGGATCAACTACGGCAACGCACTCTCGATCGGCGGGTTCGACGTGGCTAGCGATGTTAAGGTTGGTCTTCAGATAGAAGCAGTCAAAAAGTAAGGTGGGAAAATGACAGAGAAACTCAGGATACTTGGAATTTCAGGCAGCCTGCGCAAGGGTTCGTTCAATACGGCGGCCCTGCACGCTGCACAAGAGCTGGTGCCGGAGGGAGTCGAGATGGTGGTTGCGGAGATCGGCGAACTGCCGGCCTTCAATCAGGACCTCGAGGCGGATCCGCCGGCAGCGGCGACTTCGTTCAAACAAGCGGTCCGCGAGGCGGATGCTATCGTCTTCTCCTCGCCCGAGTACAATTATTCAGTTCCAGGACATCTAAAGAACGCGATCGACTGGGCGTCGCGGCCCTACGGCGACAGCGCGTGGGATGGCAAACCGGCGCTGATCATGGGGGCTTCGCCAGGAGCGATCGGCACCGCGCGAATGCAGTATCACCTCAGGCAGATAATGGTCTTTCTCAATATGCACCCGCTCAATAAGCCCGAGGTGATGATCAATAACTGCGCGAGCAAATTTGATGAGCAGGGAAATCTGACCGACGAGAAAACGCGGGAATACCTGAAACAGGCCATCGAAGCCCTCGTCCACTGGACTCGAAGACTAAAGTCCTAGAGCACCCGTCGTCGAGATCATGTCGACGACCGACTTCGCAAGCCCAGTTTTGATACGGTATTCGAGTTCGCCGGACCATGTCGGCTGGAATAGATCGGCCGAAAAAGAGATGACGACTGTCGGTGGCGGCGAGCCCGCAACAGAGAAGGTCATTTGCCGCAACCGCCTATCGCCGAGCGGCACGTCGATCATTGGCCTATTGCCATTTTAGAACAAAGAGACTCCAGTTTGTGAGAGCAAGGCTAGCCGAAAAGATACCGACCTTTCGCCAATTGGAATAAACTCCGGGCCGGTGAAAATTCTTGTAAGTAAGCGATCCGCGCAAGGCTTCATCGACGATCACGGCACCCTCAAGCGTCACCCGTGACGCCCATGGCTCGGGCATTCGCCCTATACCGAAGTGTCGATAAAGAAAGGGCTTTTTCATCCTATATCCTAAAGTCCGCGACGACTGGCGCGTGATCAGACGGGTGTTCCCAGCCCCGCGGTTCGCGATCGACCCAGCAATCTGTGCAGAGCTCGGCGAGCGATGGCGTTGCCCAGATGTGATCGAGCCGAAGGCCGCGATTCTTAGGAAATGAGGATTCGCGGAACGTGTCCCACCACGTGTACTCGCCCGGCTGGTCGTTCATCTGGCGAAAGACGTCAATAAAGCCCCACTGCTTGAGCTTCTGAAAGACCTCACGCTCCTCCTTTGTAAAGTGCATCCGTGTCGCCCAGTAACGCACGTTCCACATGTCCATCTCGTGCGGGCAAATGTTCGTGTCGCCGCAAAGCAGCACCTGCTCATCGCGTTCGTAATACTTGTCGAAATATTTTCGCAGTTTTGCGACCCAGTCGATCTTGAATTGGAATTTGTCACTGCCGATCCGCGTCCCGTGAGGGAAGTAGGTGTTAACCACGCGAATTCCGTCTATGGTTGCGGCGATCACACGCGTCGGTTCGTCCGCGGGCGCTTTTGGAAAGCCTTTCACAACATCGTCCATCGGCAGCCGCGAGAGGATCGCGACGCCGTTGTAAGACTTTTCGCCGTGGACCTCGATATGCTCGTAACCGGCCTTGAGCGCCTTCATCACCGGGAACTTCGAGTCCGGTGTCTTCGTCTCCTGCAGGCACAGGACGTCCGGCTTCGCGACG
>DASYKW010000022.1:0-49933 GCA_035995005.1 Pyrinomonadaceae bacterium | reverse complement strand
AGCTAAGCTTGTCGGCGTTCAAAGTTTCCTGGCCGTGGATCTCCAATTCCCGACGCATATCCTCGACAACTCTCTTCGCCGAGCGCTTCTCAGTAATGGGTTTGTACTTCACCTTGTAAGTTCCGTTGTCAGACTTGTATTGAAGGCGAGCGTAAAGGCGCCCTTTAATTAGCACCCAATACTTTGGTGCGGCCCGGCCTTTACTGCTAATCTTTGACGGCGACGAAGAACCCATTCTGTATACCCGAATGCCTCCAGTTATCTAGAAAGTTATCTAGGACTTTATGATATTCCATGTTATCCGGTGAGACAAGATATTTCATTTTAGGTGCTAGAGAGTAGTAAACAAGGGCGTTCTGATGGTGTTTTTGTTAATGCGTGTTACCCCATTTTTCTCCAGAGAAACGGCTGTTAACCGAAGGGTTGTAAGTTCGAGTCTTACCTGCGGAGCCAATATTTACAATGACTTACGGGCACCGGCGAGGTGCCTGTTTTGTTTGACTCACACCCGGACTCACACCCAGCCCGTGTATTTCGGAAATAAGGAACTAAAGCGCGAACCGGCTCATGAGTTGCCCTGTCGATTTGTAATCATCAGGTCGTAAGTTCGAGTCTTATCACCGGCTCCAGTAAACATGGGCGTTTCAGCGATACTGCTGAAACGCCTTTCCATTAGTGTAGTGAGAAATGTAGCAACTCTCGGATGAATTACCTGACCGGATGGCTCCGTGAACCCGGTGTTTGCACTGTGGCTCCTACGCTCGCCGTGGCGTGGGTGGGGACGTTCATTCGGCAAGCCCACAGGAATAGCATCGCTCCAGATAAGACAACTTGCTTATCGGAGGGATAAATGAGGAAAAAATTCACTGGGCAATGGTCGCCCGTCTGGCTGGTCTTGATCGTCGTCGCGTTTGCGTTGAGCGCGTCGGCACAAGGTACGAAATTCGAGGACAAAACGCTCTCGCCATACTTCTTTGTGAAAGGCGATCCGAACGTCGATCACCTTCCGCTAAAGGATACGAGCGTGGACATCTCTGTGTCAGGGGTGATCGCGGACGTTCGCGTCACGCAGACGTACCGGAACGAGGGCCCACGTCCGATCAACGCGACGTATATGTTTCCCGCCTCCACGCGGGCTGCCGTTTATTCTATGCGGATGCGGATCGGCGACCAGGTCATCTACGCGAAGATCAAGGAACGGGAGCAGGCAAAGCAGGAATTTGAAAAGGCGAAACAGGAGGGCAAGAGCGCGTCGCTGCTCGAGGAGCAGCGGCCGAACGTGTTCTCCATGAGCCTCGCCAACATCATGCAGCAGGAGAAGGTCCAGATCGAGCTGCGTTACACGGAGCTCCTTGTTCCAACCGACGGCATTTACGAGGTCGTCTACCCGACCGTCGTCGGCCCACGATACCCGTCGCAGCACGACGGTGACTCGGCCGAGACTAATGGGTCGGTATCCGCCGGTTACCTTCATGACGGGCAGCAGCCGACTAGCACACTGCACATTTCTACAAGGATCGCCGCCGGAATGCCGATCCGTGAGGTCACGTGCATCTCGCATCAGATCGCACCGGAATGGCTTAACCCCAGTGTCGCGACAATGACCTTGGACGAGCCTGACGCATTGCAGGGGAATCGCGATTTCATACTTCGCTACAAGCTCGCCGGGGATAAGATGCAGTCCGGACTGCTGCTTTTTCAGGGCCAGGACGAGAACTTTTTCCTTTACATGGCGCAGCCGCCGGAGCGGATCGCCGCGGCCGACATACCGCCGCGTGAGTACATCTTTGTCCTCGACGTGTCGGGCTCGATGGAGGGCTTTCCGCTCAAGACCGCGAAAGGTCTGATGTCGGACCTTCTCGGTAGGCTGCGGATGGGCGATACCTTCAACGTACTGCTCTTCTCGGGCGACTCGACCCTGCTCTCGCCGACGTCATTACCGGCAACGCAAGACAACATGTCTCGTGCGATGGACCTCATCGACCAACAACGAGGTGCGGGCGGAACAGAGCTCCTGCCGGCACTCAAGACAGCCTTCTCTCTGCCTCGCACCGGCGATTCGAGAAGTGTCGTTGTCGTGACCGACGGCTATGTGTCCGGCGAGGGCGATGTCTTTGACTACATTCGAGAGAACGTTGGGAGCACCAACCTTTTCTCATTCGGTATTGGATCGTCGGTCAATCGCTTCCTGATCGACGGCATGGCTAAGGCAGGTATGGGCGAGCCATTCGTCGTGACCGAGCCTGCCCAAGCTGGACCTGTCTCTGAAAAGTTCCGCGAGTATATCGAGTCGCCGGTGCTGACCAGCGTCGCCGTCAAGGCCGATGGCTTTGACATCTATGACGTTCAGCCGTCGCACGTCGGCGACTTGCTCGCCAGGCGGCCTATCGTCATCGTCGGCAAATGGCGCGGGGATGTCGGCGGAAAGCTGACGATCAGCGGCAAGACGGGTGCGGGCGAGTATTCAGACAGCTTTGACGTCGCGAGCGTGCAGCCTGAAGAGGGCAACCGCGCTCTCCGTTACCTCTGGGCACGCTCGATGATCGCGGAGCTCTCGGACTACGGTTCCGAAAACTTGAGCGCCGAGCAGCAACGTGCGGTCACGGACCTCGGTCTCAAGTACAACCTACTGACGAGGTACACGTCGTTCATCGCCGTTCGCGAAAAGGTCGTAAATCCGAACGGGGACGCTGTGAATGTCGACCAACCGCTGCCGCTGCCCGTCGGCGTGAGTGACATGGCGGTCGGCGATGAGCCGGAGCTGTGGCTCGTTCTGATCGCAGCGGTGATGATCGGGTCGATCGCGTGGGCGAGATACCGCCGCCCGAGCTTGGTCTTCGTCTCGAGGCTGAGCTGAAGATGTTGCCCCGGCTCGAAACCAGGAAAGTAGCCCAAGGTGCGGCGGTCGCGACAGCGGCCGTCGCACTAAAGGCATTTTACTCGACAGCCTCAGCCAACGACCTTCGCTGGGTGCTTGCACCGACGGCATGTCTAGCCGGTTTCGTTAGCGGTGAAACATTCACCTTCGAGGGCTACGCCGGTTATATGAGCAGCGATGGTTCGTTTCTCATCGCTGCACCGTGCGCAGGGTTGAACTTCTTAATAGCGGCATTCCTGATGCTGTCGGTTTTGTGGCTCTGGCGTGAAGGACGCATCTATTGGACCTTCCTGCCGTCCGCATTTGCTCTCGCATATGTCACGACGATCGTTGCGAATACCGTCCGCATCGCTGCGGCACTGGAGCTTCATCGCATGGTCCAGCCGATGATCTGGGTCAATCCGGAGGAATTGCACCGGATCGAAGGCATACTCGTCTATTTTGGCTTTTTGCTTGTGCTCTATGTGATAGCTGACAGCTTCCTCAGAGACGAGCCGCGGACGGGCGGTCGCATGGTTGCGTGGTCGCTGCTCCCGCTCGGTATCTACTGGGCGACCACGCTCGGCATTCCGCTCATCAACGGCGCACACGAGAAGCACGCAAGGTTTCTCGAGCACGCAGCTTTCGTCATCGTCACGCCAACGCTCCTCATGCTCCCACTCCTCATCGCCTGGCTCGTCAAACGACGACGGGCCCGGCTCGCTTTTCGATCTACGTGCGGATGGTCAGCGTAAAGCGGTTTCGCCCGGCGTCACTCGTCCAGTCGACTTTCCCGCCGATGAGCCCGGCACGTGCGCGGATATTCGCGATGCCGCGACCATGGGGCTTGACACTCTCGGGAATGAACTTGGCGCCGTCATCGCCGATCGAAAGAATGAACCGCTCATCCTCTACCGCTACCCGCATCACAACCTTCTTTGCGTCGGAGTGAAGGCGAATATTCGTCAGCACCTCTTGGGCGATCCGATATATCTGGAGCTGGACGTTGGTTGAGAACGCGAGTCGCTCCTCGACCGTTGGAGCCGAGTCAAAGGTGCTGTCCGAGAAAGTGCTCGTGAGGAGATGCTCGAGGGCCGCGACGAGCCCAACGTTCTCGAGGACCGACGGGCTGAGGTCCTCGCAGATGCGGCGGATCTCACCCGAGATCGTCTCTATCTCCGCTCGCAAGCCCGCCGCGTGCATCTCGTCCGCACGCATCAGTAGCTGACGAAGGTCGGCGAGCGTCTGGTCGTGCAGGTCTCGCGCGATGCGTCGGCGTTCGCGTTCCGCCTCGTTCGCGAGATCGAGCCGCGCGGCCGCGAGGTCGCGGTTCCTTGACCGTATCCGGCGATGCTCGACGACAGCGATCACGAGTCCGACGATCGCAAGAATGAGAAGGATTCCGAGCGCGGCAGCCGTCCAGGGAAAAGGAGCTCGTGCGACAGAGAAATGAATTAGTAGTGGATCTGAGATGAGGAGATCTCGATTGATCGCACGCGCTTCGATAGAGTATTCGCCGGCCGAGAGATCGGCGGGAGCGTATTGCGGATCGTGTGTCACGCGTCGGTCGATCACCTCGCCCTTCACATTTTTGAGCAGATAGGCGTACTGAAACTCTTCAGGAAATGTCCGGCTGCTCAGCCCCGCGATCTCGATGAGCACGGACCTTTGCGGATAATCGAGCGCGATCGGCGATGCAAGCTCGCGAAGGTCGTGCAGCCGCTGACTGAGCACGCGCACGGCCACGACCTTCGGGGCGATCGCATTCTGACGAACGTGAACCAAGCCGCGATTCGTCCCCACGACCATCTCGTCGCCGAGCGGCATGAGCGCGAACGCCTTCTCCGACGGCATTCCCTGCTCGAAGCCCAGCGTTGTAACAACCCAGCCGAATTCACCCACTCGCCGTGCGTGCATTAAGCCTCGTGTAGCTGTCGCTGCCCAAACGTTCTCGCCATCCACGAAGACGTCCCGCACATCCTCCACCGCAGCGACCTGCTCAACTTGCCCTTCGCGCACAACAAAAACACCATGCTGTCCAGCGACCCAAATCGCCTGACCCGCGGACTCGAAGATCTTCCAGATCGTCCCGCTCTTCAGCCGATCCGATCCCACGAGCGGCAGCGTTTGCTTGCCGTCATAAAGGAAGAGGCCATTCGCCGTTCCGATGAGAAGGCCGCGGCTGCTCGTCTGCAGGGCTGAGGCTGTCGGATCGTTGAGAACAAGCGACCGGTTGTCGAGTCTAACGACGCCGCGGCCATTGACCGCGGCGTAATTATTTCCTTGAAAGTCTTGAATAGCTCGGCAGTCGCCATCCAGCACCAGTCTTCCATTGCCGTCGAAGATCCCGTCCGGAGTGCCGACAACCAAGGCATCAGCCGATTTGCCGATGGCGTAGATCGTGCGATCGGCAAGCGACGAAATGACGTTCCATTTCTTGCCGTCCCAGCGGAGCAAACCGCGATTCGTTCCAAGTAGCCGAGCCTTGCCGTCGTCTGACTGCGAGAGGGTGCGGACAAAATTGCGGTTCGGAAGGTCGGCCATCGTCTCCGGCGTCGGTGCCGCCGGATCGTACCTGCTGACGCCGCGATTGGTCCCAGACCAAACGACGCCTTCGCGGTCGATGAAGATGGAAAAAGCAGTATCCGAACGTAAGCCGCCGGAGGTCGTCGAGAATGACAGGCCCTCTGTCTTTTTTCCATTAACGTGGACAACACCGACTCGGTCGGTACCGACCCAGAGCTGATCGTCCGTTACGGCGACCGCCGTGGCGACACCGGTCTCCGCCGGCAGCTTGTCCAGCCGGTCGGTGAGATGAAAAATGCCGGCCTGTCCTTTCTTAGCGTCGGCTGCGATCCAAAACCCTCCGTTCGGATCGGGAGCGACGCCGTTTACGAATACCGGCCGGCCGGCCGGGCCAAGCTCCGTAAAGCTACTCCTGTCGAGACGCAGTAGGCCCTTGCCATATGTGCCGATCGTGATCTCTTCGTCTTTGGATACTAGGATCGACGTGATTCGTGCGGCGGTACCGTCGACGTTGGTCAGCGGATCGACCGCGAGTTTTGTGGCCGTGATCGTGTCGCCCAGACGGTCGTTCGCGATAAGCAACGTGCCGGAGTCGGTGCCGAGAAAGGCCGACCTCGACAAAGCGATCGAACGGACGCCAACGCCTTCGGTCCCGTAGATCGGCCTGAGTCGGCCGTCACTGTAGAGAAACGCTCCGCTCTCGGTGCCTACATAAAGGGCATCGCTCGTAACGTCGGCTGTGAGGCAAAGCACGCGGTTCGCCGCCTCTTCGCCCAGTGTTATGCGCTCGACCCGACGGCCGTCAAAGCGCGCGAGCCCATTATCGGTGCCGAACCACATGATGCCATCTGAAGTCTGGACGATCGCGTGTACCGCGTCGGAAGGCAGTCCATTAAAGACGGTGATCGAGCCCCAACGATGAAAGTTCTGCTCCGCCAGATCAGGTGTTGGTGAGGGCGAACGGACGACGATCGGCGTCGGGCTGATAGTTGGCAAGACTGCCGGTGACGGTGCAGGCGACGGTGACGGCTCTTGCGCCGCAAAAAGCCCAAACGCTAGAAATAGCAGGGTAAAGATCGCGGCAGAGAACCCGGCGTTGCTTGGTCTGAGTGCTCTCATCCGAAGTTAACGTGGCTCAGTGGCAAACTTTTTACTGTCGCGTTCAAGCCATGGAGCCAGCTCCGATTCGCCCTTCTCAAGCTCGTCGCTATTGATGAGACCACGTTTGAGGGCCTCAAAAAACGCCCGGGTGCGCGTGTTGTATGCGAGCCGCTCGTATTCGGCACCGTCGGTCCCCGTTGCGTCCCCCGGAAACAACTTCTCGTAGAGCGTCGCGAGCCGGCTCTCGACACCGCGAAGGCTGAGGCTGCACTTGCGTGCGATCGCCCAATTCGAGAGGCCGAGTGCAAGGTAACGCAGGGCTTCCGTCTCAAAGTCCGTGAGCAGCGGCCGCTGGAATGAGTCCTTGAATGCAGGATCGATCATGTCCGCGCCGTCCTCGAGCACGGCCGCGACAAATCGAACGAACCGCTCTTCGGGATTGTTCTTGTGAATAAAACCGTAAGTCGGCTGAGGCTCCATCGAGATCACCGTTTTGCGGATCTCGTTGATGTAGATCTCGTGAGGGAATTGCGTCCAAAAGATGATCCGTGCCTCGGGGAATTCGCGCCAGATGGCTCGAGCTGCCTTCACACCTGAGAGGCCGGGCATCTGAATATCGAGGATCAACAACGCCGGACGCTCGGCGATCGCAAGCTTAAGGGCTGCCTCGCCGTCACTCGCTTCAAGCAGCGGCATATGGGCCGCAAATCGATCCGACAAAAGGCCTCGGAGGTATTGTCGCTGGGCCTCATTGTCTTCTGCGATCAATATGGACATCCGGTGTGAGCGGGATTATAGCAGGAATCCCGGATAGCTGATTCTATTTCTATTCCAGTCGACAAATAAGGTGGAGGTCACCGAGACGGTCTGTGGCTATCCACGTTTGCACCGCCGACCGTTCCGGCTACCCTTGGAGCGTATTTACAAAACGGAGGTGAAAATGAAGCGGTTCTTATGGAAATTTAGTGTGGCCTCGACCACATTTGCTGTCGGCATTGCAGCCATGTTCGCGATCACCGGACGGTCCTCGCAATGGACACTCTTTACGGGCCAAAACTATCGTTCCTGCCAGATCAAGAGGGTCGATCGCGGTGGCCATGCAGTGTGGACGCCATGCGAAAGCCGCTAGGGTTAGGCTACCGTCGCACGAAGACTGTCTACCGCCCTGAAAACCGAGTGAGTCAATCCGTATTGAAACGATCAGCGATCGGATTTTGGCGCGTCCGGCTTTGGGAGGTCTTTGTACGTCATCGAGATGTTATCGGTGCTGACTATTTCCCACCGGCGGGTGACGAGGCCAGACTTGAGCGCCCAGTCGGTGCGAAGCCGGCCGGCGAGGGTTCGAAGATTGCGCGCACGCGGGGCCGACTGCGTCTTGATGTCGAGAATGATTGTCGCTCGCGTCGCCTGGATATCTTGCTCCACAACAGTGACCTCTTTGGGCTCGTCGAAATCGAAGCTCCACGAGATGGGCTCGCCGTTTCCGTTTTCGGGCGGCACTTCGAAGACGCGTGCGTCGTTGATCCGCTCGTCGATGATCTCTTTGGTGAGCTGAGGAGTATGCTCCGCGTCCGCATCCGGAGGCGGCGGAGTACAACCTATCAAGAACGCGACCAGCAACAGAGCGGCCACCATGGACAAGCGCACGCCCGGCATATTTGGAAAATTCAACATCGTCGTCAATCCGTCCTTTCTAGTCGCCTGCATAGCTTATTTGCATGCGCCGGATGTGGCGGCCGGCGAGAAAAAGGACCACAGCCGTGAATAGAAACAGGCTTGGGACCGCGATCCATGCGGGGGTCGGTTCTACGAGGACAGCGAACGGCCCCTCCGACATCGGCACGGGCACGAGCGACTGCAGGTAGTGGATCACGCTGATCTTCTTGAGGCCCGGCGGGAGCAGAAAGTTGATCCACTCCCATCCGTACAAAAGCAGACCCGGAATTATCGGATTACGAAATCGCAGGCCTACGATCAAGAAGACCGCTCCGTATCCGATGCATGCGAGTATCGTGACGCCGAGATACGACAGTAATTGACCCGCACCGGAGCCGCCGGCAAAGAAGGCCCCGGATTCTGCCGGAAACAGCCCGAAGTAAAGGATCAACATCGACCCGACAGTGGTGATACTAAAAAGAACGATCGCAGCAACAAGGCCCGACAAGTACTTGCCGACCACCAGCACCTCGCGCCTGACAGGCGAAAGAAAGTAGTAGTGCAGGCTCCGGTCGACCACCTCGCCGCGAAAGAGGTTCATGAATATCCACGCACAGCCAAAGAATACAAGGGTGCGAAGGATCAGTGCGCCGTAGACCGCGGCATACACCTGGCTCAACATTCCGAAATTCTGCATCTCGTCCGTGTCGGGCGGAACGATCGCAAGTATTGCGAGTAAAAAAAGCGGCAGACCTGCGAGCGGGTAAAGAAGCAGGGCTCGGCGGCTGAAGAAGTTCTTTTTGATCTCAAGGGCCATGATGGCGAGCGTCTGCCGCCTCCAAAGCGACCATGACGCGGCCCGCACGGCGGGCACCGCGGCCGGGTTGACCTGTTTCGTAAGTTCAGGCGTGGCTTCCATTAGGCGTTGCCTCCATCGGAGGTGATCAAGTATTGATATACGGCGTTGAGATCGTCGTCTACCGGCGCGACCGACTCGACCTGGAGGGACTGCTCCGTAATGACCTTGTTGAGAAGGATGTAAAAATCATCCGGACGGCGCGTTTTCACAAAGAGCCCTTGACGGTCGTCGTGGATTCGGGCCTCCACGGTATGCTCGTGCTCGAATAGTCTAGCCGCCAACACTTGCGGCCGATCACAACGAATCAGGATCTGGATCGGATGTTCGTCGATCTCATCGCGGACACCATGCACTTCCCCTTCCGCGACTACATAGCCGTTCTGCATGAGCACCACGCTGTCCGACATCATATCGACCTCGTGCAGGATGTGGCTCGAGATGATCAGGCACATGCCGTCATCCGCGAACTCCCGGAAAAGGCGAATGATCTCAGCCCGGGCCATAGGATCGAGGCCGTTCAAAGGCTCGTCTAATACGAGGACGGACGGGTTGTGGGCGATCGATTGCGCGAGGCGGACGCGCTGCCGCATTCCCTTGCTAAAAGCAGAAACTTTGCGGTCCGCGGCGTCGGTAAGCGAAACACGCGCGATCGCAGCCTCAGTAAGATCTGCCGTCTCCTGGCGGCTGTAGCCATGAACGCGCAGATAAAACTCGATGAACTCACGGGCCGTAGCCCCACGCGGGAACGAATCGAACTGGGAACAGTAGCCAAGTTTCTGAAAGATCTCCTCAGACTCGCTTGGCGACAGGCCGAGAACACTGATCCGGCCGCTCGACGGTCGCAGCAAGCCCGTCATAAGGTTCATCAGCGTCGTCTTGCCCGAGCCGTTCGGCCCAACGAGGCTCGTTATTCCCGGCGCGATCTGCAGGTTGACGCGATTGACGCCCAACACCTCACCATAGAACTTTGACACGTCCTCAAATACGATCATTCCGGCCGCCGATGACGGATCGAGCGTCGCAACGGTCGCCGTCACGGGTTGTGCAGTGATCGCGTTCACTTGATCACCTCATACGCACGGACCTTGCGGGAGAGCATCCAAATGCAGATCGCACAAACCGCTGCGATGAGCAGCCAGGAGGCCCAAAGAGGCGGCTCGAGCATAACGATGTCGACATACTGATTGTCGTAAATGGGACTTGTGACGCGGCCTCGCACCGCACCGGTCTGACGCTCGAAAAGGCCGAAGAGACCGCGCCAGATGCTGTTCATCGTCGCCCATAGGCTGATGAGATGGCCCAAACGCGTAAAGAAAAGCTCGTTGATGATCTCCCCAAACGCGCTGGGAACAAAGAAGAGCCCTAGCATCGCACCGCTTGCCACGACCCGCCACTTAACGATCGCCGAGATCGCAAGGGCGATCAGCGAGAGCAGTATGATCCACGAGGCTGACGAGACGAAGATTGCCGACACCATCCACATGTTCGCCCACAGCCACGATCCGCCGGCGAGAGACGCTTGAAAGAAAAAGAGGATCAGTCCCGGCACCCATGTGATCAATGACAGCAGAAATGCGATAACGGTGAGCTTGCCAAGCACGTATTCCGTGCGCGAGAGCGGCCGGCACAGATAGAGCGGCAGCGCGTTATTCGAGAGATCACGTGAGATGAGCGGCGGTGCGACAAGTACCGTCAGGATGAACGCGAATCCGCCCTGGACCTCAATAAATGTCCGGAAAAAGGTTCGGTCGATCGGCAGCAGCTCAGGAATGTTTATCTGCAGCAACGCGAGAGCATTCGCGTTGTGATGAAGATAGACGAGAATTGCCGACAGCAGCGGATAGATAAAACACAGGATAAAGATCGTCGTAAAGAGCTTTGACTTAAAGACCTCGCGGAGCGCATAACGCGGGATCACGAGAAAACGGGACAGCGCCGTATGCGACTCGCCCTCGTACGCACGGTAGAGGTGCTCATAAACGGCCATCGGTCGCCCTCCCGTTGGTGGTTTCCATAGCCTTTAGAAAGATATCTTCGAGCGAATCTCGTTTGAAGTTAAGCCGCCTGATCTGCACGTCATGTTTGAGAGCCAGGCGATAAAGGTCGCTGATCTCTACGGTCTCCTGCATGATCACTTTTAGGCGGCGTTCGCCGAGAACAGCATATTCGCAGCCGAGTTCACCGATCGCCCCGACAAAAGCCGCGCGGTCGCCGCCACGCGTTTCGAGCTCGATGAATTTACGGTTGGCTTTGCGCTCCTCTTCGAGGTTGCAGTTCGCAGCGATCTCGCCGTCCTTCAGAACGAGGATCTCGTCACAGCATTCCTCGACATCCCGCAGCAGGTGCGACGAGAGCAGAATGCGTGCCCGCCCGCCGTCGCGGATCTGCCTGATGAGCGAGATCATTCGATTCCGCGTTGGAGGATCGAGGCCGTTGGTCGGCTCGTCGAGGATGATCAGCTTCGGACCGTGAACGATGGCTTGCGCAAGCTTTGCAAGCTGCTTCATGCCGAGAGAGTACGTATCCACGGGGCGGTATCGGGCCTCGCCAAGGCCGACAAAAAACAGCGCCTCGTGCGCCCGCTCGAGGGCGTGTTTTGCGGGCACACCGGAGAGCTCGGCCATCAGACGGACCAGGTGGACACACGACGTCTTGGCAATGAATGAATCCCGTTCGGGCATGTAGCCGACCGCCATGCGCACCTGCTTGGCGTCGTGCGTGATGTCCTGTCCGAATATTCGTGCGGTACCCGAGGTTGGAGCATGAAAACCGAGCAGTGTATGGATGAGGGATGTCTTTCCGGCTCCGTTAGGGCCGAGCAGACCGATAGCCCGGCCGTTCAACACACCGTCGAGCGACCTCAGGATCGGACGCTTGCCGAACGTCACGCTCAGCTGGTCTAGTTCAATAACACTGCTCATCAGTATTCGAGGGGCGCAAAAAACCGACGGACGCTTTGAATGGTCCGTCGGTCATGGTATCAGGCTGCGTACGCAAAGGTCATTCCTTTTTCTTTACGTCCTTATCGCCCATCGCGTTCATTAAAATATGCTGCATTTCAAAAGAATTCGGCATACCGATCAGGCTTGCCGGGCTAAACCCAAACGGACCGCCTTCCGTGTTTGCCGAAAGCGTTATTCGGTCGCCCTCCGCGTAGGCATAAGCCAGCGTTGGAGGAGCGTTCGCATCTATCGAGCCAAACTTCTGCAGCTCCTGCTCCGACACCGATCCGGCGGCGTTCTTCATACGCTCCGCCAGCGGTCCCATCAGCGGCGCGAGGTCGTGATAGAGGATCGCCGAGAAGTTGGTATTCCCGTCCTGCGGCAAAGCGCTCATGAATCGCGAGGAACGCACCAGAGTGTTGCCGGCGTCGCGATTCCTCATCGTCTGCTCGAGCAACGCACGCGTCGGAACGGCGACCATATAGCCGTTGGCATAGGTGTAATTGACCTCGAGTGCACCTGTTGAGGACTTGATCGCATAGTATGTGCGGCCGCCCGACGTCTCGCTTGTGATACTCAGCGTGCCCTTGCCGTGCAGCATTGAGAACTGGTTGACCTTATCGATCGCCCGCTCAAAGGTGTTCTGCAGTTTTGCTTGGTCATATACCTCAAGGATGATCTTCCACGAGGGCGTCGGCAGGATGGGCCCGTCGATCGCGAACGCGAACTCACCACCGAGTGGAGCCGCAAAATCGTCGCGAAGACTAAAACCCTGCGTCTTTTCGATCTCTTCTAACTGCTGGCGAACGTCAGGCTGTACGGTCTGCAGAAATCCGAGAAGGTCGTCCGCAAGCAGCTCGGGCTTCTTGACAACAAAGGCTGTCGCAACGTTTGCGGTTGACGATATGAAATCCAGTGCTCCCATCGAGCCTGGTGCAGCCAGCCACGAGGCGATGCCGCGATTCGGCTCGCTGAAGGTCAGGGCCGCACGGCTAAGGGTTTTGCCATTCACTTCTTTCTGCTCGACCACAAAGTCGCGCAGGTTCATCACACCGAGCTGCTTGAGACCATCAATGTGGCGAGCCGCTTCGGGCGAGTTGTCTTTAGCGACGACCTTAGCGACGATCTTTTCAAGATCGGCCGCGACAAGCAGGCCGGCACCATCCTTATAAACATCGGCGATCCGTTGATGGAACGCTCTTGTCGCGAAGCCATTCGCCGACGGCTCCTTCTGCGCTCTCGCAAATGCCCGCAGGGTATCGATCTTGGGCGATGCGGCAAAGATGTCGCCGTTGATCCAAACGAAGACGTCTTCCTTTGCGACGGCGTTATTATCGCCCTTCGCGATCCGTTTTGTGCTCGTCGCAGCCGCCGTAAGCGGGTCCTCAACTATACGAACGTTGGGCATATCGCGTGACTCTTTGGCAAAAGCTGCGATCTGCTGATCAAGGTAAGTGCGGAATTCCGTACCGTTCTTGACCTCGCCCAAGACGAGGATGCCGCTGGGCTCACCCTTCGTGTCTATTTCTCCGCTGACGACGATCTCGTCGCCGAGCTGTGAACCGAGCTCCTCAACGCGCTTCATGAGCTGTGCGTTCGCGGCTCCCTGGTTGCCTTTCCACCACTCGGCGAGCGCTGGATTTTGCTTGATGCGCTCCTGCATGATCCGCTGCGACTCGGCGAGCGTTTCGCTGAGGTTAGGCAGGGCGGCATAGAAGACAGTGTTCTCGGGAACGAGGTCGAGGAACCTTGAAGAATGGCGAACACCGGGACGTGCGACCTTTTGGTTGACGTCACGCTGCAGTTTGGCCAGGTCCGAAACGAGGCCTGCATAACGCGATGCGTTGCGGCTCCATGCGATGTTCTGCTGGACGGAGGTCTTCTCAAGCCCCGGATTTGTCGTTGTCTGGTCGCCCGGCAGTAGCGTTTCGTCCTTGCCCGCGTGGTTGACTTTTACCTCACCCTGAACGACCGAGACGCGAGACCCCTTTGTCCCGCTCTCGACCGCGAAGATGGTTCCCTTTACCGAGACAAGCGAATCCGGCGTCTGTACGAAGAGATGGCCGCTGTCCTGCTTAGCCGCTTCGACAATGACATCGCCGCGGTCGAGCCGGAGCGTCACGCCTCGCATATTCTCGGTCACCGCGAACTCTGACCGCTCGCGCATCTCGACGGTCGAGCCATCGGCGAGTCGTAGAACTGCATTCGAGTCTCTTGCGGTGCGAACCAGTTCGCCCTTCTGCAGCTGATCACCGACCGTTAGCTTGCGTGCCTGCGAATCAGAGATCACAAAAAGGTCACCGTTAGCGTTATCGACAGTAGCCGCGAGCGTCCGTCCCGACAGGTCGAGACGCTCGTACATGAACAAGCCTGCGATGCCCACGCAGATCACGACCGCGGCGGCAACACTCCAGCGGAGGATGCCGGTGTAAGCCGGCCGACTCGAGCCTGACCGCCGCGGTGCCTTCGCAGATGCGGTGTGTCGCGGGGCGATAAATGTCGCGGCCTTTGCTGCGGCCAGGTTTCGCTGAGCCGTCAGCTCATGCCGGCACGGGATGCACTCGTTCGAGTGGTCCTCGAGGAGCAGCTTGCGGGCGGTCGAAAGTTTCCCCTCGAGATATGCCGGCATCAACGACTGGAAGTCGTCACAGCCGCGAATGTGTTCTGCATTATCGCTAGTGTTCATTGTATTTATAGCCTCCGAAGTAACCGAGGAAGAATTCTCTGCCGCCTGACTCACACGCATCCACACGCGGGCCGCGGACTCTTCGACCGTCGAGTCGTCTATCTGCTCGTCGCGCACGGCAAAGGCAGCCTTGTCTATGATCGCGTCGAGGTCTGGTCTATGCTTCATGATATTTCTCCAAATAATTGCCTATCTCCTTGCGCAGGCGTGTCCGCGCCCGGTGCAGGGTGACGGCGACCACCATCTGCGACGTGCCTAATGTCTCAGCGATCCGGCGGTTGTCGTAGCCCTCGTAGTAACGCAACACAAAGGCTGTTGCCGCGCGGCCCTCAAGCTTTGCGACAGCGTGCCGTATAAGCTCGCGAAGTTCTTTATCAGCAAGATGATCGGCAGGGTTGCCCATCGGCGAGCTCTGCTCGTAGTCCACGACGTCGAGCGAGACCGCGTTCGCACGTTTGCGTGATCTCACGATATCCAGGGAGGCGTTGATCGCCGCACGATACAAAAAAGCTCTGGGATTAGGAGAGAGGTCGCGTTCGGACCAGCCGGGAGTGAGCCGTACGAATATCGTCTGCAGAACATCCTCTGAATCCGTCTCGCTCCCAGTAATGCGGTATGCGACGCGGAACATTCCTTTGTAATGTTCGCGAAAAAGCGCGCCAAGGTCCTCAATGGCCGCGTTTCCCGCTGCGAGCTCGTTCATCGCCAGGTTTTCAGAAAAATCTGTCAGATCAGTGATCGGCCGCAATTCGGCTGCAGTTCGGCTTACGATATTTGCCCTGGTGATCGTCATCTATAAACATAAACGTTCGACCAGCCAGATTATTAACGACTGCTAGACAAATATTCGGCGACAGTGCACTTGGGTGCGGTCGTCACACTCACACCGCTTCCGAAAGAAAGGCAGAGGTCATCGAAGGCCAGTGATGCAGCGATGAGGATAGCGAGACTTTATAACGTCGTAAAGCACCCGAATGTTTTGTCAGGTTGCCAATGTGACAACGCTGTGTGAATCGTATATACGGAAACACGCAGGCACGTGGAGTAAAGAACCTAGTTAGATCCTGATCTTGTCGATTTGCCGAAACATGTCCGCAGTGCCGGCGGAGTATCCAAAACCCAAGCTCTGAAGATTTCTCAGTGAAAAAAGAGACAAGCAACGATCGACTTACACATGACGGGATAACCGCAGCTAAGGCTTTGGGTATTTCGGCCGTCACACTCGATTGTGTGTCTAAAGGAAAGATCTCCTGCATCCGAATTGGTAAGCGGGCTTTATTCACTCCGGGGCGTTCCATTTAACGTCCCTTTCGTTTTACCATCTACCTAACCCTCTTGCGATGAAAAACAAGTAAGGCGAATGTGAAGATAGCGGTCTGGCATAACTTACCCAGCGGCGGCGGAAAGCGTGCTCTTTACTACTTTGTCCGCGGTCTTGTAGGCCGCGGACACAAGCTCGCATGCTGGAGTCTGGACACGGCAGACCACTCATATTTGCCGCTCTCGGAGTTTGCGTCCGAACGCATTATCTCTTCCGAGCTCAACGCTCGCCCACGCAAGAGCCTCATCGACAGATGGCGGCCCGACTTCAATAAAGGTGTGGATCGCATGAAGGCCTTTGATCATGCGTCCCAGCTGTGCGCTCAGGAAATTGAAGCGGGCGACTTCGATGTGCTCCTTGCCACCAGCGCGCTTCGTTACCACGTGCCCTTTATCATGCGGCACGTGCGGATGAAGAAGGTGCTGTACCTGCAGGAACCTAGCCGGTTCCTCTATGAGGCCTGGCCGATCCTTCCCTGGGTCGCGAATGCTTCTGAGGATCTGGATCGAGCGAACCTCTTCCGCCCCCGTCGATTCATTGCGGATTACCCGTTCTTGCAGACCCTTCGTCTTCAGGCAAAGCAGGAGTGGCTCAACGTTGGGGCCTGTGATCGCGTTCTCGTCAATTCATATTTCAGCCGCGAGAATGTGCGCCGGGTTTATGGGGTGGATGCCAAGGTCTGCTATCTGGGCGTTGACACAGAGCTTTTCCGCGACCTTGGGTTGCCGCGCGAGCGCTTCATTGTCGGGATGGGTTCCTTCGATCCGATCAAAGGGGTGGACCTCGCCGTGAAGGCTGTGGCTTTGCTGCCCGAGCCTCGTCCTCCGCTCGTGTGGATCGCCAATTCAGGAGACGATGCATACCGGAATGCGACCATTGATCTCGCTCGTTCACTAGGGGTCGAGCTACGGATCCAAATGGCTATGTCTGACACAGACCTCGTCGCTATCCTGAACAAAGCCTCTCTGCTGCTCTATACATCAAGGCTTGAGCCCTTTGGCTTTGCACCCCTTGAGGCTAATGCATGTGGTCTACCGGTAGTCGCCATTGCGGAAGGCGGCATTCGCGAAACCGTCCAGGACGGGGTAAACGGTTTTCTGGTCGATCCGGAGGTAGAGTGTATCGCGACCGCTATGGGCCGACTTTTAGCGGATCACACTTTGGCAAGGCAAATGGGGGAGCGTGCTGTAATAAACGTGCAGCGAAATTGGAACCTCGAGAGCAGCATTGACCGGCTCGAGAAAGTTCTGAAGCAAACCGCTTTCGCCGAAACGTGCAGCGATAGTTAAGAGCGAATGATTAGGCGTCTTTTGATCTACGCCAAAGTCAATTTTATCGGTATGAGGTTTTGATGGTCCAAGAGCGCGCAATCTGCACTATCATCGCCAAAAACTATCTGGCGTTCGCCAGAACCTTGGTCCAATCGTTTCTCAGCTTACATCCGACCTATCGCTGTTATGTTCTCATCGTTGATGATTTCGAGGCGTACGTGAATCCCGAGGATGAATGCTTTGAGATAGTCAGGCTCAGCGATCTTAATATTCCAAACCTTCCCGAATTTTGCTTCAAATATGATGTGAAGGAGCTGTGCACTGCTGTTAAAGCGGATCTGCTTAACTATCTGATCCAGGAAAAAGGCGTTGCCAAACTACTCTACCTTGACCCAGACATTCTGGTCACGGGGTCGCTGAACGAGCTCTATGAAAAGTTGGACGCTTGCGACATCCTTCTTACGCCACATCTCGATGCAGACTATCCGGACGACGACCTGCTGCCAGATGACGGGCACATTTTAAGGGCTGGTCAATTCAACCTGGGCTTCATCGGAGTCAGTTCAAGCGAGAATGCACGATCGTTTCTGCAGTGGTGGAAAACGAAGCTGTATAAGAAGTGCATCGTCGACATATTGCATGGCTACTTCGTCGATCAGAAATTCATAGACTTTGTGCCTATCTTTTTCAACAATTTTTTTATTGAAAAGGGTGTCGGCTACAACGTCGCCTACTGGAACCTGCATAGCCGGCGGGTCAAAAGCGAGAAGGGCCAATGGAAATGTAACGACGGGCCTTTGTATTTCTTTCACTTCAGCGGCTATCAGCCGGAAAGCAACGCCATCTCAAGCCATATACCGGAGAGCGTGGCGCGCTACAGTCTTTCGAATCGGCGGGACTTGCGAAAATTATTCGCTCAGTACCGAGAGCTGCTTATCGCAAACGGTTATCAGCAGACAATCTCATGGCCTTATACTTTCGATCATTTTACGTCTGCTGAACCCATACCGTACGATCTCAGGCTTCATTACCGTAGCATTCCGAAGGAGTGGCGACGTTTCGGCGATCCCTTCGAGTCCGAAGAGCTGAAACGTCGGATCGGCGTCGAGGTGAGGCCCAAGACAAGCAGCGAACAACTGAACGCGATCTTGAATTCAAGAGCGTGGCGTTGGGTATGTCGTTACGGTCGTTTCAAAAACCGCTTTCTCGCACCCGTTTATGAGTCTTTTGTCCGTCCCTTTAGAAGCCAAAACGCATCCGCTGGGTCATCGGAAAAGCGCTGACCTATGCGCGACGCTAGCCAGACAATGAATTCATCTACCCGACTGCTGATCATCGCCGATGTCGGTGGGGAAGAAACGCGGCATCTCGGCGATGAGGCAATGCTGGAAGCTAACCTCGATGCATTGCGCCGACTAATTCCGGGAGTCGTCTTCACCATCGTGTCGCGCGATCCCGCGTGGGTCACGAAGCGCTACGGCGTAACGGCGGTCGCCACATTTGGATTCCCGCATGATCCATCAGCCATAACAGAGCGAAGAGCTTTGCTCGAAAGCCTGTTGACCGACGCTGCAAAGGGCGGACGGGAAGAGGCGATCATCGAATCGACGGTTGACGCCGTCGCCGGCACGGACGGTCTCGTTGTGTCGGGTGGCGGAAACCTCTCGGCAACCTGGCCTGACCTCCTTTACGAGCGTGTAGCGCTTCTCAACCTCGCCCGCATCTTCGGAAAACCAACTGTGGTCCTGGGCCAAACGATCGGGCCCATGCTGGGGGACGACGGACGTCGACAGCTTGCGGCAGCTCTCTCCTCTGCCCGTTTCGTCGGTGTGCGTGAGCTTCCGTCTGCGGCGCTCGCGTTTGAATTAGGTGTACCGCCCGAGCGCGTCTGGTATCAAAGCGATGACGCGCTCTTTCTTGAGGAGAGCCCAGCGCCCCTTCAAATGCCGGCCCCTAAGAGCGGGCCATCGATAGCGGTGACGATCGACCCGCAAGTTCGTGCCGCAGGAAGAAACTTATTCGGCAGCCTCATAGCACAACTACGTGAACTGTCGAAGAGGACGGGCGCACATCTCGTCCTCATCCCGCATGTTTATGGCAACGAGTCAGCCGCCAGTCCGTCAGACCTCACGGAGGCCCATTTGATCGCCGAGGGAGTCGGACTCCCGCAAACCGTGGTTGCCGAGGGTCTCGATGCCCGCCAGGCGAAGCAAGTCACGGGTGACGCGGCGTTGGTCATCAGTAGTCGATATCATCCAATAGTCTTTGGACTTGCCGCGGCTGTTCCATGTATTGGGATCTACGGAGACGACTACTGCCGGATAAAGTTAGAGGGTGCGCTGGCTCACGCGCAGCTCGAACGGTGGGCGATCACCTATGATGATGTCGCACGGGGACGATTGGTGACGGATGCCCTTGAACTCTGGCACACCCGCGATGAGTTGCGGTGCGAGCTTGAATCCCGTCGCGAGACATGGCGTGTGGAATTCCATGAACGCTGGTCCGCGGTCCTACGGGCGATTGACCCGACAACGATCCTACCGTCAGCGAATGGCTCGACGCCCGGTGGCCCGGTGTGAGGTGCGAGAACGGGCTCACGTGTCAGCGTGCCACGTCTCACCCCTGAAGCCTCGGACGGACTACCGTCACCTCTTAAACCGGTCCACCACCTTCGTCGTAAAATACCTTCTCCAACGCTCTGCTCGACTTTTCGGATAGTGGTGCAGTGCTGTCGTGTCTCCCGGAGTCCACATCGTGCTCACGGCATCGCGATGGTAAAAAGTCGCTGTGAGGCTAAGGCGCGAAAGGCGACAATTGGTCGCCACAGGTGTAACTGCGTGCCAGGAGTTGTCGGAGCGAACCAATACGACGGAACTCCCAACGACGGGTGCTATGGTCGTTACGACATCAGACGGATCTGATGAACGGAGGATGGTTAGACAGCCACCATCGTCGTTGTTCCACGAACGATTAAAGTAGAGAACGTGCGTCACGATCTTGTCCCTAAGGTCAACATGAGCTCCCAGCAAGCCGCCGGGAGGATAGTGAAACACGTTGACCTCTAACGGCGCGGCACTTAGGTCCAAGCCCGTCAGCGACGACATGGCCACACGATAATCCGCCGAAAGGAAATTGTCGGCCAACGTTTTCCAGTGCCGGCTCAACCCCTCGGGCCCGGAGATGAATTGTTCTCTCATGCCGACCAGAGCGCGGGATTCATACTCGGAATCTTTATCGCCGCCGTAGTGGGACATACGTTTGAAACGGTCGTTCGGGAAGGTTTCCGTCAAGGCCGCAGCGTCGCGCGTCGAGAAGAGACGGTCGATGAAGGCCCACCGGTAGGGCTCGGTTTCAAGATGCGCCTGTGAGATTCGGCTTAGGTCTATCATTGCCCCCGGAGAGAGTACATACCGGAAATATAAACACACATCGAATGCGTGACTCCGTTTAAGCTGCTCATCGTGCGAGCATCGCCAATCCGACAAGCGCGAATAACAATCGATACCGTCGTTGCATCCATTCAGCGGTCTCAAATCCTAATCCACGCCGGAGCGCTTGCAGAGACCATGCGACATGCAAAAGCCACAGGATAGCGCTCCAGAGCAGCAGTCTCGGCAAGATGCCGACCGCGGCTAAGCCAACGATCAGGGCATAAGCGCCAGTAAAAAGAGACAAGCTCGCGAGAAACGTTCGTCGACAGCCGAATACCACAGCACTAGTGCGAATATCGTTAAGCAGATCACCCTCGTAATCACGCACCTCCTGGTTAAGATGGCCGGCGGCAAACACCAAACCAAAAAAGAGACTGATCATGAGACCGCGTTCGTCCATCCCACGGGACACCGTGTAACCAAGCAAGAAGTGCAGGACGCCTCCGAGCACGTGATTGAGCGACGCTACGATCGGCGAGCTCTTGCCGAAACACGAGTACAGAAGGCTGAGGGCCGCGATGGCAGCGCCAAACAGTATGGCCGGACTGCCGACGGCAGCGAAGGCGACATTCGCAATGATGAGGAGAGCGATCGCGATGCTCGCGACCTGACGACTGCTAATGCCTTGGCTGACGAATACGAGATTCGCTCGTCGCGGATCACGCATGTCGCTGTTGCGCCCGACCCAATCATTGAAAATAAAGATGTGGGCCGTGAGCGCGATGCTCCCGACGATCAGTAGAGCGGGGCGAAGGACGTCACAGCTTTCGAGGCTGAAGCCGCCTAGAACGACCCCCAAAACAGGAGAGGCTTGAAGCGCAAGCACCTCCTGCGCCCGTGTGGAGGCGAAGTGTCGCGCGGCGTGTGCGTACTGTCGAAGAGGCGATCGAGTGGTCATGGGTATGCTGTCATCTTTCGATACCATAGGCTCGGTAAAGGCGCAGCCAAAGGGCGTAACCAAAGTCCTCGGACCAGTAAAATCGTTTGACGGTCGCACTAAGGTCGTTGTGATAGAGCAGTGGCGGCGACCGACGGTTCTGAGCAAAGTCTTCGGCGCCAATACGCACAAGCAGATCACGGATCGCCTGTCGCACCTTTGCATCGTGCGGTGACGCCTTTATTTCAACGAGCCGGCGGGCGACCTCACTCCAGACCTCCTGTCCCTCGGCCGAAACGGCGAGCCGCTCTGTCGGCAGTGGAATTGTGCAACCAAGCTGCCGCAATTCGGCACTGCGGAAGTAGGGTACCAGTGGAGCTTTGGCGTAGTAAACCCAGATATCCTCGTTCCAAAACGAGCGTTGGAGCGCCTGGCATAGGCTCCTGGCGGCAGGCCGATCACGCTCGCGCAACATCAAATAGACATGCATCTGGATGGTGACGTCCGTCGGATCCGGATCGCGGCCGGCGTCTATGCACTTATATTCGTTTTGTGGGGCTAGCCATGTGCGGTATAAGCCCCTTGCATCACGATAACGGGCCAGCGTTTCCAGCATGGGTTGCTGCCTGGGGTCACCAGGGTCAGGCCCGGCGATCCTCCACGCTAAAGCTGTGTCGTCAGCGTCCGGAGTGATAACACATCCCAGCTTGCCGATGTCGGGGCCGTCGGGCAACCCGTGATAGCGGACCAATCCGTCAGCTTCGATCTGTGCGGCGAGATGCCGTCGTGCACGCTCCACGACATCATCTAGACCTCGCTCAACCGGCGAGAGGAGGTCCACCAACATTGAAGTGAGAAACGTGTTCATTTCTTGCTGCGGAGCTTCGTAACGAAGGTCATTCGTGAAAGAGGTGAGCCAATAACCGTCGTGGCTCTGATGCTCACGCAACAAGAGGGTAGCTTGCTCCGCCATCGTCTCGACGTTCTTTGACGTCGTTAAAGTTTTGTCGGCAGATTCCTGCGCGGCGACGTTCACGCTCTGTTCACGGACAATACGCAGATCGCTGCCGGCATCGGCGATAACACCGAGTTGAAGCACGCGCTCCCCGGGTGAAACGCCGAGCGTGTTGACAGCTATCCGCCAGCCGGAGGGGGAGGTAGTATGAATTACTTCATTGACATCCGCTCTAGGTAGAAATTCCGTGGTCGAGCCGATCACGACTCCGTCTATCAACAAAAACAATTGAGCTGGCGAGCGTCCGCAGACGAGCGCCCATCCTTCGAGCACCGATCCACCTTTCAGGTCTGGAACCTCTCCAATGCCACGGAGCTCTGTTGCCGCCACGCGATCGATCGAGCCCGTCATGGGACACTGAAGTGACGGACGAGGAGGCGGATGGCGCAATTCTATGAGGAATGGAACATTCCGGGGATCCCACGCAGAGCGCATTGACGCGGGATCCCCGGTGAAAATGCGGGCGTCACTCGCGTGCGTATACCAGAACGCTCCTATCGTCTGCACCCCGATCGAGGCGGCCATCGCGAGAATAAGCAAGGCTCGTGTGAATGGTCGTAGGACAAGCGGCGCAGGCGCCAGCATCCACATCAGGATCGGCAAAACGTCCGTCAGCCAACGCGGGCCCCACGACACGCCGGCTCGCCAGTCTAGCTGGGAGTAAAGTAAGACTTGGGCAACAACAGCAAAACTAAGCGCTACGGCGAGCCCTTTCGAGTGTGGCGACCGCAGGCGCTGGATCAGCCCGATAGGCAAAAAGAGCAGGAATGGAGAAAAGATGAGCAGGCCGCGCGTGGGGCTGATCAGTAACCCGGGCACGCCTGACAAACCCAAATGAAAGAAAGTATTGGAGGGCTGCACCGTGGTGTATCCCCCGACAATTGTGCCGATGAATTCGAAGTTGTAATACAGGAGTGCCGCCAAGGGGAGAGCGGCGCCGGCGAGAAGTAGCCATAAAGCGTTGAGTCCGCGGCTCCAGATAATGAAGATCATGATCGCACCGGCGATCAGTGCATCTGGCGGGCGATTTGCCGCCATGAGCATACATACAAGGCCGAGTAACGCAGTGTAAACGCGCGAGACAGGGGCGACTACGAGCAACAATGCCAGGGCGATCAGGAGTTCTCCGGTTCCGTGCTGCCAAAGTGCTTGGCTGGAGATCATCCACGTGTTGGTCCCGAAGGCAAAGACGAGCGCAAGCGGGAGGCTCCACGAGTTGCCGTCGCGACGCAGCACCAGATACATCAGAACACCGGCGATCGAGGCCAGGATCGATGCCGAGATCTTCTCCATCAATTCCGCCAGCCAGTCGACCCGCGGCTGCTCCCAACCGTGCGCGTTTAGCCATAAAACCGCTGGAATATAAAGTGGGGATACGAGGAATGGCGTGACTACCGGATACAAAGAAGCCAGATGATCCTGGCGCGTCGGGACCATCCAATACGCCGATGGCTCGAAATAGCTGACCTTACCAGCCGCACCTGCCGAAACATCACGGTCCGCGGCGATCGGATGGCCATGTGCAACAAGGCGCGCATTCGCGTCAAGGCCGAATGTGCCATCGTGCCAGAGGATAAATGGCAGATACCGCGCCGGCAGGGTATCACCGGAGCCGATCTGACGAAGGTTGGCGTTGTAGACTACGAAAAGTCCTAGACCCAAGAGGAGCGGTACTTTCAGAGATCGCAGGCAAAGACGTATCGATCTTTTAGGCGCGAGTGAAACGCTAGCGTGCATCAATTCGGCCCAAAGTGTATTTCGCAGTACATAACCACTATTGAAGCTTATTAGCTACTTCGTTTCACCCCTAAGGTTCAGAATACTACAATGGTTCTATGGTTCTATGGGACACTTGGTTAGTCGCTCAGCGTTGACCCTCGAGTACGGCAAATATGGCAGATGTCAGCATAATAATCCCGACGCATAATCGTCCGCACCTGCTGCCAAACGCGGTGGAGAGCGCAAGGGCTGCTGGCCGAAATACGGAGATCATCGTAGTGGATGATGCTTCGACTGACGAGACGGCCAGTGTTTGCCGCGAGCTTAAGGGCATCAAATATATTCGCCTTGAGCGGAATCAGGGTGTGGCAGGAGCGCGGAATATCGGTATTCTCGCAAGCTCCTCAGACTATATCGCTTTTCTCGATGACGACGACCTGCGATTGCCAGGCTCGCTCGACTTGCAGACGGACGCCCTTGACGCTCAAAGGGACTCGGGCTGGTGCTGTGGCTCCATGCTGCTCGCGGACCAGAGTGGTGAGCTGACGGGCGACGTGTCTTCCCCTCCGGGATCTATCGGCGGAGATGTTTTTTGGCAGCTTTTGGAGTTGGACTTCCCGGTGATGCCTATCGCAGTCATGATCCGCAAAGAGTGCTTTTTTCGCGTCGGTCTGTTTCGCCCACGACTCGCTGGCATAGACGACTGGGATATGTTCGTGCGTCTCGCAGAGATGTACCGGATCGTATGCCTGGATGAGCCTGTCGGCATCTATCGCGCACCGACACCCTCTTCTGCACAGGGCTCCTCCGCGCAAGGGCGTCACTTAACGAGAGCCGCTCGCCATCAGTTGCAGTTGCTGAAACTGCCGCGCGCGGCGGAGGCATCATCCTCGCGACGCAGAGAGGTGCGTCTACGCACGGTTAACCGGATCGCCGACACGCTGCTATGGAATGCCGCGCGCCGCTTGCCCGAAGGAGCATACAAGTTTGCCTGTAAGAACACTCTTGCTGCCCTACGTCTGAATCCTTTGCGCGCACTCCGCCCGATGGCTTATAAAAGACTCTGCGAGCGGCTTCTGGCGAATTGATAAGAGAGCACAGACGTTGTCGTCCGCCGGGTCAAATCATCTGATTTAGATCAGCATCGTCAAATTGTTTTTTATGTGACGGATCGCAAAGGGTTGCGTACCGTTCAGTTTATTGAGCGGCTCCTATGCCTTCGGTCAGCGTCATTATCACCACCCACGATCGTCCGCACCTCCTTGTGCGTGCCATCGCAAGTGCGCGCGTCGCGAGGCGGCGCGGGCTCGAGATAGTTGTTGTTGATGATGCTTCGAGGGATGAAACCGAGCAGGTCTGTCGTTCTCTCGAAAATATCGTCTACGTGCGAACAGAGCGGAATCAGGGTGTCGCCGGAGCTCGAAATTTGGGCATTCTGCGGAGTAGCGGAGACTATCTCAACTTTTTGGATGACGATGATGTGCGTCTGCCCGGCTCGCTCGATGCGCAGATCGACGCCTTGGACGTGGAGCCCGAAGCGGGGTTCATCTACGGGCAGGCGATCCTGGGCAAGCAGGATGGCAGCCCCACGGATCAGTTGTATCCGTCCCATCTCCCTCGGGGAGACGTGTTCTGGGAATTGTTGACACACAACTTCGTACCCGCAGGGACCGCAGTTTTTCGCCGCTCCTGCCTGTATCGTATCGGACTGCTCGATGACGCGGTCTCTGGCGTCGACGACTGGGATCTGTGGATCCGTCTGGCGGAAATGTATCCGGTGCTCGCGTTGGAGCAGCCCGTCATGGTGTGGCGTCAGGCGACACCTGACTCGGGGCAAGGCTCCTCGCGCGCACGTGAAATGGTGAGGCTCAGTGCCACGCAGTTTCGCGAACGGTGGCAAGAGTTGCCGCGGTTCGCTGCGAGTTCTGTCACGCAGCGACGTGAAACCCTGCGACGATTTTCGAGCGCGATGGCACGTCATCTTCTTTGGGAGGCTTGGCGCGCTGTCAGGATAGGACAGATACGGACCGCCCAAAGAAACTTGCTTGCGGCCTTGCGTCAATATCCGACAGAGACGGCTGGGGCCATGGTGGGTCGTGCGGGTCTCCGGCCTGTTTCAGCTAATAACCGGCGGTCGATTAGGGCGGAGCACATACTAGGGAAAGTCAGTGACTAGAGATCAGGATGAAGATTATTTTGGGCAAGGGGCAATTCATGGGGCCGATCAGCGGTGCCGACGAGACGCTGGTCGCTTACGCGACACAGCTGCGACAGGCGGGCCACTCGGTCACGGTGCTTATGATGTATCCCCATGAGCCGCGCGATCGGTATTACCTGCGATTACGTAAGGTGCAAGTCGTTTCAATAGCGCTGTCGCACGTACGGGCTTCGTGAAAGACAGGGCGCACTTACTGATATCTAATTCAGACTCCTAAGGAAGCACAAGGTCAAACCATGATCGAGCGCGGGTTAGGCTGCGGCCGTCATGGAGTTACGAGTCTCGCGGACGATTCGGACGAATTCGCGGGCACGTTCTGTAACGATGTGCGCATTGCCGTCGCGGATAGCTTTGACGTCTACGAGGTCAGTGCCGACTCCGAGCGCCGCGGCCCCGGCCTTGATAAAGTCAGCAGCGGTCGCAAGCGAAACGCCGCCGGTCGGGATCATCCTGATATGCGGGAGCGGACCTTTTAGGTTCTTGAGATAGGTCGGGCCGCCGACCGCTCCGGCCGGAAAGATCTTTACCATGTCAGCGCCTGCATTCCATGCGGTGACGACCTCGGTCGGAGAAAGGGCGCCGGGCATAACCGGAACACCGGCCTCGATGCAGGCAGCGATAGTGTCGACATTCAACGCCGGGCTCACGACAAAGACCGCTCCGGCGTCGATACACTTGCGTGCGGTCTCAGGATCGAGAACCGTGCCGGCACCCGTGACGACGTCGCTGCCATATCTCTGGCTGACCTCGCGAATGACCTCAATGGCGCCGGGCACGGTCATCGTGATCTCGAGAATGTTAATACCGCCCTCGCGAATGGCGTCAATGGCCTTCATCGCCTCCTCTGCCGAGGAAGCTCGCACTACCGGCACGATCCCGATCGTCTCTATCTGCTCAAGTGTCGCTGTTTTGTCCATCGTTATCTCGCGACGCGTGCGCCGCCGCCTTTCATTACTCTCTCTACATCCGCGAGGCTCGCCGTGGTCGTATCGCCCGGCGTGCTCATCGCGAGTGCTCCGTGAGCGGCTCCGCAATTGACTGCGAATTGCGGCGACTCGCCCTTTAGGAATCCGTAGATCAGACCCGAGGCGAATGAATCCCCGCCCCCTACTCGGTCAAAGATCTCGAGGTTCTCTCTCAAGGGGGCTTGGTAAAGCTTGCCCTCTGTAAAGCAGACCGCCCCCCAATCGTTGATCGATGCAGTTTTCGCATTTCGTAAGGTCGTTGCGGCGACCGCAAAATTTGGAAAGTCGGCGACAGCGCGGCGGATCATCTTTTCAAAATTGACGATGTCCAGCTTTGAGTGGTTCTCGTCCTGGCCCTCGACCTCGTAACCGAGACACGCTGTGAAATCCTCCTCGTTGCCGATCATGACGTCGACGTACTGTGCGAGGTCGCGATTCACTTCCTGCGCTTTTTGTTGACCGCCGATCGCACGCCAGAGCGAGTCGCGGTAGTTGAGATCGTAGGAGATCATCGTGCCGTGCTTCTTGGCGGTCTCCATCGCTTCTTTTGCGACATCGGGCGTCGACTCCGATAGTGCGCAAAAGATACCGCCGGTGTGAAGCCACCGCGCCCCCTCGTCGCCAAATATCTTTTCCCAATCTATGTCGCCGCGTTTGAGCTGCGAGACGGCGGTGTTGCCGCGGTCGGAGCATCCGAGTGCCGCGCGAACGCCAAACCCGCGCTCGGTAAAGTTCATACCGTTGCGGACGTCGCGGCCGACGCCGTCGTATTTGGTCCATTTGACGTGCGTCTGATCGACGCCGCCCTGATAGATGAGGTCCTGAACAAGACGCCCGATCGGATTGTCTGCAAAGGCCGTGACGACTGCCGCGTCGAGACCGAAACACCGCTTGAGGCCGCGCGCTACGTTATATTCGCCGCCGCCCTCCCACACGTCAAACGACCGCGTCGTGTGAATACGTCGATCGCCGGGATCGAGCCTAAGCATCACCTCGCCGAGGCTGACGATATCCCATTTGCAGTTGTCCTTAGATTTGATATTTAGCATTGAACAAAAAACTAACGAGCCATCCAGCCGCCATCAACGACAAGAATGTGCCCTTGTACATAGTCGCTCGCGGAAGATGAAAGAAAAACTGCCGCGCCGCAAAGGTCCGTCGCGTCGCCCCAACGTCCTGCCGGAATGCGCTCCATGATCTGACGATTTCGCGTCTCGTCTGCACGAAGAGCAGCCGTGTTGTCGGTCTCCATGTAGCCCGGTGCGATCGCGTTGACGTTAACGCCGTGTTTTGCCCACTCGTTAGCGAGGGCTTTTGTGAGCCCCGCGACGCCGGACTTTGAAGCTGTGTAGGCCGGAACCGTTATTCCGCCCTGAAATGAGAGCAGCGAAGCAATATTGACGATCTTGCCCGACCCTTGCTCGACCATATGACGGCCGGCCGCCTGAGCAAGGCGAAAGACGCTAGATAGATTTACCTCAATGACATCGCTCCAGTCTGCCTCGCTAAAATCTACCGCTGGCGAGCGGCGGATCATGCCCGCATTGTTTATCAGAATGTCGACGCGGCCAAAGTCGCGTAGCACCTGATCGACGATAGTCGCCGGCACGGCCTTGTCAGCGAGGTCGCCTGCAACGGACAATGCTCGCCGGCCGAGTTTCTTGATCGCATCATATGCCTCCGATGCACCGCCCGTTTCGCGGCTGTGGCAAGCGACGTCGGCTCCGGCCTCGGCCAAGGCGATGGCGATCGCCTTGCCAAGACCGCGCGATGCTCCAGTGACGAGCGCGGTCTTGCCCGCGAGGCTGAACGTATCGAGGATCATTTATGCGAAGATTCTAACCCGGAACCGCCCGCGGCATACTCCGGCTGGACATTCACCACGCCAAATTGCTGATCCTCGCCCTCGCGATTTGCGGCCATCATCCAAAGGAAATTGATCGAGCCGCCTGGTGCTGCGACATTCGGATGGTAGCCTTGCGGCATGAGAACGACATCTCCCTCGTGCACGACCTGCACCAGCTCTGGGTCGCTTCGGTCCGTATAGACCAGCTGAATCCCCCATTGCGGCTCGGGCATATCAATATAAAGATACGCTTCCTCGAGCATATTCTGGTGCTCGTGTGGCGGCCACGAGGTCCAGTTGCCCTGGGACGAGAACGTTACACCCGCCATGATGCGGCCGGCCTCGACGTTCTTGCCGATGAGGATGTTAAGATCGCGCTCGGTTGGCGGCTGACCCGCCTTGAAATGCAACGTGTCATTCTTTCGGACCTCGGTGAATGACACGAACTGTAATGGATATTGTTTTTCGACCGGTGCGGCGACCTCGGCCAGGTCGAAACTAGCGTCGCTCGCGACGATTATTTTCGAGTCGCGCGGAATGTATAACGCGTCGTACTGCGAAAGATGAAATGTCCCACCGCCCGTCGTCACGTGACCAGACCCTTTTAAGCAGATGAGGCCTGTCTCGCAAGCCTCGCTCTCGAACGCGATCGGAGCATCGCCGGCCGTGATAACGATTCGACCGTAGAAAAGATTTCGCGATGCCGTCTCGCCCGGCTTTACCCACGTCGTGCGTCCGGTGGTTGTATGTGTTGCCTTTACGACGCACGTATCGCGACTGATCGGTTCTAAAGCGATCTGCTCTTTCATCGTTTTATAAGGATACGGTCTGTTCCGCCCAGAACTGAAATTCGCGGTGCTTGAGCACCTCGGCCTTCGTGAGGATGTCTCCGCTCGCAACCTGCCGCATAAACTCAAATAGTCTGGTGCCCACATCCGCGATGCTTTCGGTGCCCTCGATAACATTCCCCGCCGAGATGTCGAGATCTTGAGCCATTCGCTCAAAGACGCGGTTGTTCGATGCAAGCTTGATAACGGGCGCGATCGCGTTCCCGATCGTAGTACCGTTGCCGGTCGTAAACACGACAACGGTCGCTCCGGCCGCGACGAGGCCCGGCGTCGATTCCTGGTCGTATCCAGGGCCTTGCATCAGGTTGATGCCGCGAACGCTCGGTGTCTCGGCGTATTCTATGCAGTCCTCGATCCGGGTTGTGCCAGCCTTTACGATCGCTCCTAGAGATTTGATGGTGATGTTCAGCAGGCCGCCGGCCTTGTTGCCGGTGCTCGGATTTTGACCAAGAACGCCGCCAAATTTTGAAGCGTATTCCTTATACCAATCAACGAGCTCAAAGATCCGACGACCGGTAGCAGCATCCTTTGCCCGGCTAGCGAGCAAATGCTCTGCACCGCAAAATTCAGGGACCTCGGTAAGAAGTACCGTACCATGGCTGCGAACGAGAAGATCGGAGCAGTAGCCAAGTGATGGATTAGCCGAGATGCCTGAAAAGCCGTCCGAGCTGCCGCACTTAACGCCCAGGACAAGTTCGCTGACCGGAAACTCCTCCCGCACACATTTATTGATCTCGGGCAGCATTTGCTCAACGTATTTCAAGCCAAGATCTATCGCGGCCTGTGTGCCGCCTACGTCCTGAATGCCGATCTTAAAAACAGGTTTTGCGATCGGCCTGTCGCGGGCCGTTAGATATTTTTCGACGTATGTCAGGTTGGTCTTTTCGCACCCGAGATCCATGAGGATCACGCCCCCGACATTCGGATGGTCGGCGTAATTGGACAGCGTCCGCATCATCACGTCCAGATTTGAACCGTCCTGGCAGCCGCAGCCTTTGTTGTGCGGGATCGCTACGACGCCGTCGACATTCGGGTATCGCTCACGCTTGTAATGCATGAACTCGGCCATCATAGAGATCTGCGACGCCTCGTGGCTTGCACACATTGACGTAGGGACGATGAGCAAAAAATTTCGCGTGCCGACGCGGCCATCAGCCCGCCTGAATCCCATGAAGGTCTCGATCTCGCTGTCGGTAAAATACTTTGGTGCCGGCGTATGAAGATTTTCAGGCATGTCGCGTACGACCGGGACCTCGTCATTCATATTGTCGTGGGTGATCCACTTGCCCTTTGCAATTCCCAGCGATGTGCCTATCGGTTGCCCATACTGACGAACGAATTCGCCTGACGGAATATTCCCGGTCGCAAAGCGATGGCCAGGCGGGATCGCGGCGTCAACCGTTACACTCGCCCCGCCCGGCAAAGAGAATATGAGCCCCGGCACGGTCTCCCTCTTAACCACCGCGACATTGTCGCGAGGATCGACGATTATGGCGTAGTCGCTGACGGGGACACTCTGCGCGGTAACTGTATCCAGCATTTTAATAGCTACGAGAGAAGATCGGGCAAAACGTACGAGCGAACATCGCCGTGCAATCTGACAAGAAGTCCGGGATTTTCGTCGACCTGACGGGCCAGCTCCCCGGGGTCGGCCGCGAGCCTAGTATCAACGAGTCGGCGAAAGGACGCCTTCTTAGCTGGGGCAGTTGATGCGTCAACTATCGATTGTACGATGCGCCTTGCTCCAAGTATCGCGGCCGGGCCGAGCGTCAGAATATGTGTCGCGCGCCGGCACTCGTCCTCATCATCGGCAGAGATCTCGCTGCCACCTGCCTTGAATTTAGAAATGTGGTGCTCGAGTATCGACGGTGAGATCGAGATCGCACCGGCGAAATCTGTGAGCCGTGCTCCGCAGCCGGGCTTAATATAGCAAAGGTGCGATGCCGCCTCAGCCTCGGGGCCAAGCCCCAGATAGAAAAGATCGATGCCGCCGAGCTCGGCGATGCGTTCCATGTAGGCGGTCAGCTCGCCGGCGATGTCCGAGGTGTCTGTCCGCATCGGGGTAAAGTTTTTTACCTTTGCAAAGAAATCGGGCCCGAGAAGCCTTTCAAAATCGCGAACAAAGCTCAGACCATTGGCCATCCGCATCGGAGCGAGGGCATCCTGGGTAAAGACATGCAGCCGACCGAGAAGTCCATCGATCTCACTCGTTCGGGCCTTTTTGGCGATGAGGCGATACATCGCCTGAGCGCCGCGGCCGCCAAGCAAGAGAAGAACGATATCCCCGTCCTTCTCGCCTGCATACGCCGTAAGCTCGTCGAACATAGCCTCGCCGACCAACTCCTCACTTGCGACGACACTATAAGCGAAAGGTCTGGCGGGAGCGATCTCAGTGCGATCGCCCACAAAACCAAGCCACGTATCCGTGCCCACATCGCGGCGCTCAATAGTTTTGCTGCTGGACGGGTGCATTCCTTCTTCCTTTACCAATCAGTCGAGGCTAACATTGTAATTGGTTAAACCAATTCTGTCTACACACATCTTCGTGAACCAAGGCTTTTGTCCAATTTTAGTTCAGAAAAGAAGACTTGACAACTATCTGCGAGGTGTATGACACTACATCACTATTCTTATAATGGTATTACCTTTACTATGGGATTTGCCGCGCTCAACTTGAACGCCCGGACGGCTGTTGTCATTGGCGGGACGTCCGGCATCGGACGGGCCATCGCGCATGGTTTAGCCGATGCGGGAGCCGATGTCGTATGCACGTCACGACGCCAGGAACAGGTCGACGCTGCTGCGGCCGAGATCGAGGCAAAAGGTCGACGTTCACTGCGTGTAACGACAGACGTCGCCGATCGATCGTCGATCGACAACACCCTGGCTGAATGTGCCTCCGCCTTCGGGCATGTAGACATTTTGGTCAATTCCGCAGGTCGTACCAAACGTGAGCCGACGCTCGACGTGGACGACGAGACCTGGAACGCCATCCTCGAGACAAATCTCACCGGGACGCTGCGGACTTGCCAGGTTTTTGGCCGACACATGATCGATCAGGGCTACGGACGGATCATCAATATTGCATCGCTGTCGAGCTTTGTCTCGCTCTTTGAGGTGGCCGCATATTCCGCCAGCAAGGCCGCTGTCGCATCTCTTACGAAGTCGCTTGCGCTCGAGTGGGCAAAGCACGGCGTAAACGTCAACGCGATCGCACCAGGCGTTTTTCGCACGGCCCTGAATGAGAAGCTTCTGGATGAGACGCCACGCGGACAAGAGTTCCTAACGCGGACGCCGATGGGACGTTTTGGCCGGGTAGAGGAGCTAGCCGGAGCGGCCGTATTCCTCGCGTCCGAGGCGGCAAGTTATGTCACCGGCGAGGTACTGGTCGTTGACGGCGGATTTCTCGCAAGCGGCGTAAACCAGTAAACAGATGTCGGCCGAGCTCGATGAAAAGACCGACCGCCTTGTAGCCATCATTGCAACCAGCGGACTCGGCGGAATACTGATAAATAGCCAGCCAAACTTCGCCTGGCTCACTTGCGGCGGCTCTAATGGCATTGACCATAGTCGCGACCCAGGTGCTGCGTCGATCCTTGTGAGGAAGGACGGCAGGCGCTTTATTCTGGCGAACAACATCGAGCTGCCACGTCTCCTTGCGGAAGAGGTTTCGACAGACCTCTTTGAACCGGTTGAGTTTCAATGGCAGCGAGAAAAGGCAGAACTGGGACTCGTAGGTACACTCGCCGCGTCCATATGCGATGGCACCGTTGGGCTCGAAAGCGAGTTTGATGCAAAGATAGCGAAATGCCGATATACGCTGACCGATACCGAGGTAGAACGGTATCGCCTGCTCGGCCGTGATGCCGGGGCCGCTATGGACCGTGTCGCGAATAAGATAACGCCCGACATCGCCGAATTTGAGATCGCTGAGGTCATGCGGGCAGAGCTGGCCGTAGCTCGAATCGACTCGGTTGTTACGCTTGTCGCGGCTGACGAGAGGATAGGATGGTTTCGCCACCCCGTGCCGACGGCAAAACGTTTGGAACGAACCGTTTTGCTTGTTACTTGTGCGAGACGCGGCGGTCTGACCGCAAGCCTGAGCCGTATGGTCTCAGTCGGCGTTCCGGACGACAACCTGCAGCAAAAGACCGAGGCCGCGGCTTATGTAAACGCCAAGCTGCTCAACGCGACACGCGAAGGAACGACCGGGACCAAGCTTTATGATGTCGCCGCGACTGCGTATGCTGAACGCGGATATGCAGGCGAGATCGAGCGTCATCATCAGGGCGGTGCGACAGGGTACAGAACGCGTGACTGGGTCGCACATTCCTCAAGCGATGAATTGGTGCAGCCGCGACAGGCGTTCGCCTGGAACCCGTCGATAACGGGGACAAAAGTGGAGGACACGGTTGTCGTGGATGGAGATAGGGTGGAGGTCCTTACGCCATCTCCAGGCTTTCCGTCGATCACCGACGTGATCAATGGGCGAGAATTCACTGCCACCGGCATCCTTACCATTTAGGAGATCAAGTATGACTGAGGAATCGTCGAGCGACACCACAAGCACGACCCGGGAAGCGCCGGAGCGCATCGGCCGCTATCGCTGGACGATATGCGCGCTGCTTTTCTTTGCTGCCACGATCAACTACGTAGACCGTCAGGTCATCGGCATCCTAAAGCCCACGCTCGCCGGGGAATTTGGCTGGACAGAGCTCGACTACAGCTGGATCGTTTTCTCGTTCCAAACCGCTTACGCCATTGGTCTTCTCTTTGTCGGCAAGCTGATGGATCGCATTGGAACGAAGATAGGTTTTGCTCTTGCGATCGTGGTCTGGAGCGTCGCGGCGATCATGCACGCGTGGGCGGTCGATATCGGAACGGTCTCCTCGCCCATCGTTTCACCGATCATTGCCGGGATCGTTTCAATAGCGAACGGTGCAGCGGCGATGTTCGGCGCCGCTCCGTGGACGTTCGCGCTTTCGGCATCGGTGATCGGCTTTATGGTCGTCCGTTTTTTGCTCGGCCTTGGCGAAGCCGGGAATTTCCCCGCGTCGATCAAGACGGTGGCCGAGTGGTTTCCGAAAAAGGAGAGGGCACTCGCGACAGGTATCTTCAACGCTGGAACCAACGTCGGTGCCCTCGCGACGCCGCTTGTTGTGCCCATGATAGTACTCGCGTGGGGCTGGTACGAGGCTTTTATATTTACAGGGATCCTCGGATTTCTGTGGCTGCTTTTCTGGGTCGTCATCTACAAACGCCCCGACGATCACAAGCGTCTATCGCCGGCCGAACTCGCTTACATTCAGAGCGATCCGATCGAGCCGCAAGTGAACATCTCTTGGCGACGGCTATTCCCGCACAGGCAAACCTGGGCTTTTGCGATCGGCAAGTTCCTAACCGATCCGATCTGGTGGGTTTACCTATTTTGGCTGCCGGACTTTTTGCAGAAGAAGCACGGTCTGGACCTCAAGACCTTCGGAATACCGCTAGCGATCATCTACATCATTGCGGATGTAGGCAGTGTGGGCGGTGGATATATCTCTTCGACTCTCATCAAACGTGGGTGGACGATAAACAAGGCCCGCAAATTGGCCATGCTTATTTGCGCACTCGCCGTTGTGCCCATCATCTTTGCATCTCTAACGTCGAGCCTTTGGCTCGCAGTCGCACTTATCGGTCTCGCGGCTGCAGCTCATCAGGGATGGTCGGCGAATATCTTCACGCTCTCGTCGGATATGTTCCCGAAGCAGGCCGTTGGTTCAGTCGTTGGCATCGGCGGTATGCTCGGCGCGGTCGGCGGGATGATCATTTCACCACTTGTCGGTTATATTCTTGATCGCACCGGAAGCTACGTACCAATCTTTGCGATCGCGGCGTCCGCGTATCTCGTTGCACTAGCGATCATCCACCTTCTCGCCCCGCGTCTCGAGCCGGCAAACATTGGAGAATAACTCCGCGCTTATTCAACACGGAACCAATCGACGTCGGCCGTGCCGGCGTCATTTGTCTTTTGGGTGCGACTGTAAAACATGCCTACCTTTGCGCCGATCCACCGACCTTCGCGCGCCTTGAACTGGGAGCCGATCGGCATAAAGTCATTTCCGTTATAGCTAACGAGGAAGCGGCACGTCGCACCTTGTTCTACGATTACTCGCAGGTAAACGTCGCTGTTGGCTAACGGGCGGGTCGATGTTTCCACCTCAGGCGTCCCAGTGTCCGCATTCTTTGCCGTCATCTGAGAGATGAGCAGTTTCCCATCGACGCGTGTCACGGCGATATACGCATAATCGAGGCCCATCACGACCAATGCGAATCGCTCACCGTCGGTCCGCATGTCGAGATGAACCTTCACTGTCGCCGCAAAGCTCTCAGCGGGAAACTTTTGCAGCAGGAGATTCGGAGCGTCCCAGAGGTTGCGATAGCCATCAGGCACAGGAACTGCATTCATTCTCAGAACGCCTTTGGCCGGATACGGAAACGCCCATCCAGGTCCTTGATTAGCATGCCATTGCCATTGGCGGCCGATTGACACTGCATTAAACTCGTCCGAGTCAGGCGGCGTTTCGATTCGGGTGACGGTAGCGATACCTGGCTTGCGATAGCTAGACACCGGCTCTCCCGTTCCATCACCATCGGTATCACGGCCGATCACCGGAAACCCGTTCTTCCAATTCGTTGGCTGCAGATGGACGACGCGTCCATACGGACCTTTGTCCTGAAAATGGATGAACCACCATTCTCCCGTCGGCGCATCGACGAGCGCTCCCTGGTGGGGCCCGTTCACATCCGTTTTGCCCTGGGCGAGCACTACTTTTCGCTCGTAGGGTCCGTAGATGTTTTTTGATCTTAACGCGAGCTGCCAGCCGGTCGCCACGCCGCCGGCCGGAGCCAGAACATAGTAATAGCCATTGAGCTTGTAGAATTTTGGTCCCTCGACGGTCGGGTCAGTGACGTGCCCGTCGAAGATCGTCACTCCGTCGTCAAGCAGCCGCTCCCCCTCGGCCGACATTCTGTTAACAACCAAAACGCTCTTGATACCCGCCCGGCTTCCCGCAAATGCATGAACCAAGTACGCGCGGCCATCGTCGTCCCAAAGTGGACACGGATCGATCCAGCCTTTCGCCGCCTTTACCAAGGCCGGCTTTGACCATTCGCCTGCAGGATCCTTTGCCGTAGTCACGAAGATGCCGTAGTCAGAGTCGGAATAGTAGATATAAAAGCGTCCCGCGTGATACCGGATCGCGGGAGCCCACACGCCGCCGCCGTGCTGCGGTCGCGCGAAAACGCCGGCCGGCTCGAGAGCTCGGATCGCGTGATGGATCAGGGTCCAATTCACGAGATCCCTGGAATGAAGAATAGGGAGGCCCGGGATCGCATTGAAGCTCGACGCCGTCATGTAATACTCCCGGCCGACGCGGACCACGTCAGGATCGGAATAATCGGCATGAATTATAGGATTTTTGTAAGTGCCGTCACCATTGTCGGCGACCCAAACGTGCGAGACCTGCGCAGAGCCGAGCGCGGACAAGGAACAAAGGAAGAGGAAGGTTAAGGCAAGTCGGCCAGTCAATTAGAACCATTCTCCCGCGACTGCTTCTCCTCTAAACGCTGTGCTTTCTGCGTCGCGATAAGGTGGTCGTGCATTGCGCGTACGGCGGCCTCTGGATTGCGCTCACGCATCGCCCGGTAGATATTGTGATGCTGCTCCGCCGAATCCTTGAGGTCGAGTGCACGGTGCACGGTCTTGCTTCGGCTGTCGAAGAGGATGGTCGCGACCATGTTCATCAGCGACGTCAGAATACGATTCTGGCTCGCGGCCGCGATCGTCTGATGAAACTGCATGTCGTGAACGAGATACTGCTCGGGATCGGTGAGAGACGCGTACATGCCCGTGATCTCCTCGGCCATGAGCGTCATCTGCTCGCTGGTCGCACGCTCCGCGGCCATGCCGGCAATACTCATTTCGAGCGCGAGTCTCGCCTCGAACATCTCATCCGACGTAAAACCATGTAGAGCAGACAGCATCCGCAAATGACTGCTGTCGAGCGTAGGTGATTCATCCGCCTCGGCGACAAAGGTTCCCGCTCCCTGCCGCGAAACAAGAATCCCGACTGTGGCAAGCGACCGAATGCCCGCGCGCAAGGTCGGACGGCTAACACCAAGCATCTTTGCGAGATCGCGTTCCGGCGGCAGACGGTCTCCCGGTGACAGCTCGCCGCTGTGGATCATATCGCGCAGGCGCGTTACGACCTCTTCGGCGCTCGAGCCGTTCTTGTCGTGGGCCAGGGTCGTAAAGAGACCGGGTTCTGCCATGGTCATCCTATCTTCCTATTGTAAACCGAGCCCGAGCTACTCAAAACCATTCACTTTGCGGGCTGCTCCGCGGCAAAGACCTTTACGAGGATCATCGAAAACTTCTTGTCCGTGACGGTCCTCTGATGAGGCGTGCCGCGAGGAACGACGATAAGGTCGCCCTTCTTTATGACGACCTTTTGACCGCCGGTGGCCGTTTTGGAGCGCCATTCGCCGGACGAAATTTCCTTTGGAGCATCCAGCGATCCGCCAAGCATCAATGTTGCGGTGCCGTCGAGCACATAATAAATATCATCCGCACCATCGTGGACCTCGAAATTGTCGTCGATCCTTTTCTCATCATGAAATATCGCCACACGCATCTGCGTGCCGGCTTGCGGAGCCATGTCCTCATTCGTATTGCCTGGCTTCTTTGCGAGTGACTTTTGAATGTCATCGACCTGTTGTTTTGTCTTAACAAGAAAGGGTTTCGACGGCGTCGACGGCTTGCGGTCCTGGGCGACGGCGGCTGTGCCCAGAGAAAGGCCGATCAAAAGAATTAGATATCCTGTCTTCATATCAATGTCCTTTCGCAGTACCAAGGAGCCACCGCGTAAGGTCGCTCATCGCATTGAAATTCTCATATTCCGGCGGCAGCTTGCGGCCATCGGTGTACTCGTCGTAAAGCCACGGGTCGCCGATGGCGAACACATTTCCGCGGCCATACTTTGCCGTTGCGACGAGCGTGTTTCCGCCTTGCGCGACCAGCGGCCTCGCCGGACCGCTCAACGACAGCGACGATATCTCCTTTAGATACAATATTTGTGCCGTCCGAAGTACTGCGTTTCCGGCGTCGACCGGAACTTTACCCTGTTCGAATTGCGTTCCCTGCACCCGATTCAAGCTGTCCTCGTTGAACTTGATCCCGAACTTCGTCGCGAGCTGATTTAGATGCTCAAATTCGCAGTTGCCCTTATCATTGGCCATCAGCACGAGCTTACCGCCGCGTTTCACCCACGCGGTGATCGCATCGATGTCAGCGGTTGAGATGTAGTTTGGACGCGGTGTCTCCTTGTCGGTGTCGGGATCGACGATGATGTAGATATCTGCCGACGACAGGTTAGCGGACGTCGGAGCGGCGGACAACGTTTTGATCTCGGCACCCGCACTCTGGAACGTATTTCCCCACAGCGAAAATCCGCCGTTCGACCACTCGTCCCATTTGTAGTGCCATGCGATCTCGCGGCCGTTGTCGTCCTTTTTTGTCTCGTGGTTAAACCAGTCGTCGAGCATTACGGTTTTGCCGCGGCCGGATGAGGCGCCAGCTAAAGTTTCCATCTCGACCGAAGCGAGGATCAAAGCGCCAAGGCCTTTCGGATCGTTGGTGACGATCTTTTCCCCGGTGTAATAGTCGAACGAGCCGTCGCGATACGGATTGCCCCCAAGACCGGCGCCCCCAATTGTTTTGATGAGATCAAGGCCTCCATCTCCGGGTCGCAGGAATTCCTTTTGAATACCTGCCCATGCGGTCCGGGCGTTCTGACCGTACTTGTTAGGCAGATACCCCATCCGCACGCCTTTGGCGTAAGCGTAGACAAACATGCATGATGCCGATGCCTCAAGGTAATTCTTCTCGCGCTTTGGCATGTCGACGATCAGCCACCACAAACCGCTTTTCTTGTCCTGCACCTTTGCGAGTGCCGTCATTTCGCGGTTAAGGATCGCGATCAGCTCGGCGCGTTTTGGATGATCCTGTGGCAAGAAGTCGAGCACATCGACAAGTGCCATCGCGTACCAGCCCATCGCGCGTCCCCAGAACATCGGCGCTCGCCCTGTAGCTTTATCTGCCCAAGGCATGCTCTTGGACTCATCCCAGGCGTGGTAGAGAAGGCCGGTTTTGGCATCACTCGTGTGCGTCTCGGTCCAGATAAATTGATTCGCGATGTCGTCCCAATTGTTCTCGCCAAAGGTGGCTGAATACTCGGCGTAGAATGGCTCGGCCATGTAAAGACCGTCGAGCCACATCTGGTACGGGTAGATTTTTTTGTGCCAAAATCCGCCTTCGCTCGTCCGCGGATGTCCTTTTAACTGGGATCGGATGAGATCCGCCGCCTTCTTGTATTTCGCCTCACCGGTGACGCGATACATCATCAGGACGGCCGAACCCATGCGGACCTGGTCAAGGTTATATTCGTCGACCTTATATGTTTTGATCGTGCCATCCTCGTTAACGAAGCTATCGACGCCGTGCTTGATGAAGTCGAAGTATTTCTTCTCGCCGGTCGCATACCACAGCGTTTTCATCCCGTTTAGTATGACGCCGTAGTCATAGACCCATTTTGGCGGTACGCCTCTCCCATTTGGTGAGTCGACCCAGATGCGCTGCATCGCCGTGTCCGCCGCTTGCCGAGAGATCGGCTGCTGACCAAAAAGGCCGAATGCCGCGAACAATAGAATGGGCAGTACGGAGATCTTCATTTCTTCAAGTATTTACGGATCGACAATTTCTGCTCGCGAATGCCATCGACGACGAGTTTTGCATTCTCCTCGGCGCCGAAAGGATTTGAATGCGTATTGTCCTCGATGCCTTTCGGATAATTCGGGTTCTCGCCAGGCTTGAGCTGTAGAAAGAGCGTCCGCGACCGCTCGGGTCCGTAGGATGTCAGAAGTTGTGATGTCTTCTGCAACATGTCGACCAGCGGCACTTTTTCCTTGGTGGCAACAGACCTGACGATATCAGGATACTCCCCGTGCGTATCGACGAGCTTGCCATCCTTATCGAATTTGCGTCTCGCAACCGGCGTCATAAGGACGATAGTTCCTTTCTTGGAACGGACATCGGCTACAAATCGCGTTAAGTTCTTTCTAAAATCTTCAGGCGGCGTGTACCGCTCTCCTTTATCTTTAGACTCGTCATTGTGCCCAAACTGGACAAAGACAAAGTCGCCTTTTTGCAGGCTGTCGATTATCGCCTGCCAACGGCCCTCCGAGATAAACGTCTTCGTACTGCGGCCATTCTGCGCACGGTCGTCGACGACGACTTTCGTCGCGTCAAAATGCTCCGGGAGCATCTCGCCCCAGCCGGTCTCGGGCCGTTTTTCGGGCAGCTTGATCGCCGCGGTCGAGTCACCCGCGATGAAGATCGTGATCGGACGTTTCTGCGCGGACGCGATCCCTGCCGATACGAGCATAAGCAATGCCACCGCGGATAATGTGAAAGGGGACATCACAGCTTTGTCATCGCAGAACCGTTTATCTTGAAATTGTTCAATGTCTGCCCGTTTATGTTTTTCGCGATATTCCCCGAGGCGACGTTTGAGAACGCACTGTCGCGGATGGTCACGTTCTCGACCGGTGATCCCTCTAGGCCCTGTATATCGACACCGTAATCGCTCTTGCCCGATGTGACCCGCTCGACATTAAAGCCGCGCATCACGGGTTTGTATTTCCCCTTAGCGCCCTCCTCGTAATTGAAATCGATAGTTATCACGGCGTGCTTGACCTGCCCGATCTTGATGTCACGGAAATAGAAATTCTCGAGCAGGCCACCGCGGGCTGCATTATTTTTGACGCGAAGTGCGTGATCGAGATTTGGGCTGTCCATCGTGCATTTTTCTGCAAAGACGTTGCGGACACCACCCGAGATCTCGCTGCCGATAGTAACGCCGCCGTGACCGTCGTTCATTTTGCATCCCCGAATGATCACATTCTCGGTCGGAACGCCGACGCGTCGGCCATCCTCATTTCGGCCGGATTTGATCGCGATGCAGTCATCGCCAGTATCGAAGTAACAATTCTCGATCAGCACATTTTTGCACGATTCGGGGTCGCATCCGTCATTGTTCGGACCATGCGATGAGATATGGACGCCGCGGACCGTGATGTTTTCGCTCAGGACAGGATGTATCTCCCACATCGGCGAATTTACGATCTTTACGCCCTCGATCAGTATGTTCTTGCAGCGAAACGGCTGTATGAAGTTGGGCCGGAGACACGACCCTTCGCCAAAGACGCGGTCCTTTACAGGAACGTCGTCCTGCATCATCTTGTATAGCCGGGCGCGAGCCGCCTTCTGATTTGGCATGCCTTCTTTCCAGCCATATACCGGGTTTCCATGCCACAGCCACCAATGCTCAGGATCCGCACCGCCGTCGAGTGTGCCCTCACCTGTTACGGCGATGTTTGTTTGATCGTAGGCATAGATGAAGGCCGAAAAGCTCATCAGCTCCATCCCTTCCCAGCGTGTCTCGACGATCGGATACTTTTTAGTATCGGCTGAAAATTTGAGCGTCGCTTCTTTTGCAAGATAGAGATTGACGTTGCTCTTGAGATGGATAGCTCCCGTCGAGAACTCACCCGCCGGCACTACCACGCGGCCTCCGCCAGCCTTGGCACAGGCATCTATCGCCGCCGTGATCGCGGCCGAGCTGTCATTTGAGACGCCGGATTTCGCACCGAACCTCGTTATCGAAAAATCTCGCTTTGGAAAACGCGGCGGCTTGATCGACCGCAATATCTGCGGGTAAACCGTGTCCCATGCGGACTTGTCCGCTGCGTTCGCAGTGAGCGGCAACACCGAATACACAACACCCGCTGCCGCGAGAAGCTCCAAAAACTGTCGTCGGTCCATCGTCATTTCAACTTTGCCTTCCACTTTGGGTATTGGTTGTTTATCAACCCATCAGGGGACGTAACATACCAGGCATAACCGTTTCTACGCTCGGCCTCGATCTGCATGACGTCATATTTGATGACGGAGTCGCGGCCGATAAAGATCGGCTTCATTGTCTCCATCTCGTAAAATCGCGCCCACAGCGGTGGTGCGTTCGAGTCCTTGATCACCGAGTTTTGCCCGCTCGTACGTTCCCATCTAATGCCAGTGAGCTGGTTTGCCTTGAGCCAGGAAACCGCGGCCTCGATCGCGGACCTGATCTCGGGTGTCGGCGTCTCATCCATCAGAAAACGCACGATCCCGACACTCTCGCTCGAGGTAAGGCAAGGCGGTTCGAATTTCCTGGCCCATGCAGGCTTTAGGGTTTGCTCGTCGTATTGCTGCGCCCAGACCGTTTTTTTGCCATCGATCTCAACTTGCAGCTTCAGGATGAGAGCAAGCCCTTTTTCGACCGCCCTGCGTGCCTTGGCTCGTCTCTCCTCATCGACGAACTTATAATCGCCGGCACCGCGGCCAGCGTCGCGGAGTACCTCAAGGGCGCCGATCATCGCATCGTCGTTAAAAGTGATGTGCGTATAGTAACCCTTCTTTAAAGGGAAATACTGTGGGAAGCCGCCATTCTCATACTGGTAGGAAAGCAAATGGTCAAAGCCGCGGGCGAACGCCTCCTTGTATTTTGGAAGGTTTGCGGGCGGACTCGCTTTTAACAGCGAGGCAGTGATGACCTTTGCCAGAAAATCGATCTGTGTGTACGTCGTCCGGTTGTCGATCGTCGTCTCGCTGATGTCGTCTTTTTTTGCCGCGATCGTGTCACGCTCAGCCTTGGTGAGCATCGCAGCCATGTCGATATTCTTTTCCCAACCGCCGTTACCCTTCTGAAAAAGAATGACCTGATCTGCGATCCGTGCGGCCTCGTCGGTCTGATACCACGACGGTTTTTGTTTTAAGACCGCAGTCCATCCAACCGTGCTTTGAACGGGCGCATTGGCCTCTAACCATTTGTCATCCGAGCCAAGTGGATCCCAGCCATCGTCGCCGCGAAGAAAGCTCTGAGGCAAAAAGGTTTTCGCCTCCGTGTCCGTTAGGTGGTGCGCCCAAGCGACTCGCGCGGTGTCGTTCGCCCCTTTGCCCAACGACTTGTATTCAGCGAGGTAAGCGGTCTTTTCCCGCTGTGGTTCCCAGTGATGCCAGCCCTCGGGACGGATGTCTGCGTTCATCGACGTTTCGAGGTAGACCGTGCGTCCGTAGTCCCGCCACGGACGGCCGAGATACACTCCGTTTTTCGTGTCGCTGCTTGTCAGTTTGGACCTGTAGAACACAAATCCGCTTGGCTCATCGGCCGCAAAGCGCATCGGAGCTGCGATATAACCGTCGCCTTTGCTGTGGATCTCGCAATTGTCAAAGACAGCCGCGGCCTGTCCAAATATGAAATCGACCTGTCCCTCGATATAGCAATCCTTGTAATACTGCCGTCCGCCCTTCGCGTAAAGCGTGTCCTGCCAGCCGAGGAATCGGCAGTTATTAAAGACGGCGCGGTCGCCCTCGACAAGCACCGCAACGGCCTGCGACCCGGTTCCAAATGAATTCTCAAAGGTGATGTTCTGGGCCCGAAAATCATGCCCACCGATGTATGTGCTGTAGCTCGCCGACGTCGAGCCTGTGTCCTTGTTTGTGAGGTTAAAGGTAAGGATAGTCTTCGTCGCGTCGCTTCCGATAAACGAAATGTAGGGCTTCGAGGCGGGCACGCGGACCTGCTCGCGATAAATGCCGGGCTTGATCCGGACAACAACGCGGTGACGGTTATTGTCGGGAACCTTGTCGATCGCCTCCTGCACTGTCTTGACGTCGCCAGAGCCGTCCGCCGCGACCGTGATATCCGCAAAAGTATTGCGGACACAAAATCCCATAAAGAGAAGGAGCAGGATTCGCAGCAATGATGTCTTCATCCTATATCTTCGATGAGAAAGGGCGTCACATTGTGCCGGTTAGGCCGCAGCTGTGACGCCCAGGTCGAGTGCCGCCCGAAGCGACTGTCTTCCTAAGACTAGAAGGTGAAACGTCCTCCGATCTGAATATCACGTGGCGGCTGACGGGTCGGACCGGTTGTAAAGCCGAACTTTCCAGTGTTATCGACGCCAGGAGTTACGAGATTAGGCAGGTTTGTCGGAACGAGGTTCGGTGCCGAGAAGTACGGGTTGTTCAGGGTGTTGATCGCCTCGACCCGGATCTGGAATTTCATACCCTCGCGAATCCTGAAATTCTTCGACAGACCGACGTTGAAGTTGAGGAACCTCTGGTTTCTTAAACCGTCTAGAGCCAGTGGGAAATACCTGACGGTGTTTGCGCCCGACTGCTGAAGGTTATTGCCAACGGCGATAGAGGCCGGAGCGGTACCGCCGTTAAAGACTGTCCCCGCCGGATAAAATCCCGTGATATCGAATGCCGGAATGTCGACGCCGTATCGTTGCCCGCTGGAGTCTTTCTTACCAAGGCGGCTCTTAAGCGCCGTCGCATCTCCAGTGAAAAAGACGTTGGCGAAAAGCAGTGGTTCGCCGCTCTGCCACTCATAGTTGCCCTGCAGCTGCCAGCCACCGATGAAAGCGTCAAGCACGTGGTTCCAGTGCGAACCGAACGCTCGACCGCGCCCGATCGGAAGCTCGTAGATCGACGATATCGTAAAGCGGTTAGGACGGTCATTCGGAGCGATCTGTTCAGTGAGATTGGCGTCTTGCGGGTTGAGCCTGGTCGATTTCTCCTTTTCACGCGAACGCGTGTATGAAGCATTGATCGACAGACCTTTGTTGAAACGCTTTATCGCCTGCAGTTGAAGCGAGGAATAGCTATTTGATCCGTTGTATTCCGTCAAGGCAATGTTGCCGAATTCCGGAAACGGCGTCAGCAGCGACCGTCTAGCGATGGTGGCGCCGTTGTAGCCCGCATTGCTAGGCACAAGCGTTCGAAAGGGGTTGGAGACGGTCGCCGATAGGAAAGTAGACACCGTTGCGTCAAAAGCGTTGGTGGTGGTGTTGAGGTACTGGAGCGGAATGTAGTTGATTTGTTTAGCGACCGCAATGTCAGAACCTCGGGCCCCGACAAACATCGCCTCGAAACCGATGCCGAACGGTAACTCACGCTGAACGCCAAAGACAAAACGCTTGAATTGCGCATTCTTCCGCTCGTGCGGATTCACGGTAAGGTCGCGGCCAATGAATGTCGCCAGCCCGCCGCTCGCCCCCGGACTGGCAGCGACGCCGGTCGGGAAGGGATTATCAAGCGTAGCGATAAACGTCTTGCCGTTGTCGGTCGAAGGAATGAAGAGGGTTGGTGACGAGAAGCCGGACTGATTTGGTGCCGTTATCTGGAACGGCGCGGTGAAGATCGCGAAGCCGGCCCGAACGACCGTCTTGTTATTTATTGAATACGAGACGCCGAGTCGCGGCTGCCAATTATTCTTGTCGGCTTTTTGTGCCGCCCGATCACCGCTATTTGCGAAAAGAAGTCCGCCGACGACATTGAACGTGGCAGGAACGCTCGCCGGCGGCAGTGCGGTAAAGTTGGCCTGTGCGGCCGCCTGAAGTGGGTTGGCTGTCGTAGTATCAAAGCCGCTTACAATTCGGTCTTGCGAGTCGTAAATTCCTCCCTCGATCTCATAACGCAGTCCAAGGTTGAGCGTCAACTTTTGGGTGACCCGCCAATCGTCCTGAATGAACATCCCGTGATAGTTCGTCTTGACGTCGTATGACGTCGGATTGTCGATGAGACTGTTCGCGTTGGCCGTTGGAACGCCGAGGAGAAACGCTGCAAGGTCACGACCGTAGACGGTCCGACTCGTAGTGTTGCTGCCCCCATTCGGACAGACCGCCGTTACGGGGCTAGGCTGCGTTGCGCACGCCGTGGTATAGGTTCCGTCAAATAGGAAACGGCCGGAGTTGAAGCCCTTAAGGTCCGATTGCTCATGCAGTTGCCGGAAATCATAGCCGTAGCGGAGCGTATGGTTCTTTAATGTCTGCGTCAGCGTCGGCTGGATTGAAAAGAGATGAAACGGAACGAGTCTACCCTCGCCGTAATCTGAACGATTTGCGCCGACCGCATTCGAGATGGTCGTCGAAGCAAAGCTCGCAAAGTCCATTCGCGGTATTACCAGCGCATTCCCGATCGTTGTAAGGGCAGCGGCCGGGAATCCGAGGGCGGCCGGAGAGATCGGGTTTGCCGGGGCCCGCCGCAGGCTGAACAGGTTATAGCTCGCACGAACGTCAAACATGAACGCCTGCGACAAGATAGACGTGTAGTCGACGTTCCCACCCTTGTTTACGCGAAATTCGTAACCCTGCGTAGGCGAGCCTTCGCCTCCAAACCAGTTGTATCGGTCCTCTTGGCTCTTGCTGTAGTAAAACTTACCAAAGACCTTATTCGTCCCGTTAAAGTTGTGGTCGAGCCGTCCAAGATACGACTTATATGGACGATGCAGATTCATGTCGGAGACATATTGACCAACCCCGTTCTGGACCGGAAGATTTGGCAGAGGATACAGAGCCAGGTACTTCAAGGCATATGACTTGAGCAGCGCCGGTGTAATTACATTTCCCGCAAATGCCGTTCTGCAGACGTTGCCAGAGGGACATGTACCACCGGTCACAGCGCTAAACGGATTGTAGATGACTGTTCCGGGTATCTCTGAAAAGTCACCCAGACGCTGCTTCGCCGTGGGAACAAAGAACGTCGTCGGTTGAGCGACGTTGTCGTTCTGGCGTTCCATCGCGAACAAGAAGAATGTCTTGTCGGCGCCATCGTAGAGGTACGGTATCTTGACCGGCCCATTAAGCGATCCGCCTAGTCGAAAATATTTACGTTCGGGGCGGGGACGTCCTTGGCGATTGTTAAAGAAATTGTTAGCAGTGCGGCTCTTGTCGCGATTGTAATAGTAGGCGGCGCCGTGCAGCTTATTCGTTCCGCTCTTGAGCGCGACGTTTACAGTTGAGCCGGCAGTAAATCCGTTCTGTGCGTCGAAGCTATTTGTGTTGACCTTAAACTCCTGCACCGCATCCGCCGGCGGAGTAAATGCGACCGCGGCATTCGAGCCGAGATTCGGCGAGCCGTCCAGGTTTATAAGGTTACCCGCCGTGCCGTTCGTTCGGAAGGCAGCAAGGTTGCCGTTCGCCGTCGGGCCCGTAAAATTCGGGTCGCCCGTGTAGTTAATGCCCGGCGTCTGCGTCACGAGAGTAAAGACCGCTCCTTCAGGCAGGGGCAGTTCCTCAACCTGTCGCGAATTGATCAGAATACCGGTGGTCACGCTTCCTCTCTCGAGCATCTCGTCATTCGCGACGATGGTCACCTCGGCGGCGCTTCCGATCTCGAGCTTGAAATCGAGCGTAAGATGATCGTCTACCCGCACCTCGATCGCCTCACGCGTCGATGTCTTAAAACCCGAGTTTGCCGCGGAAACCGTATACATCCCCGGACTCAGTGTCGAAAGCGTGTACGCGCCGTCATCGTTTGTCTTGAGCGTAACGGCGACATTTGTTCCGACGTTCTTGATAATCACAGTGGCGTTCGGGACGACCGCACCATTGGGATCGGTAACGATACCGGCAATGGTGCCGCGAAACTCCTGCGCTCCGACAATGGCCGTGAGCAGCAGTGTGCAAAAGATAGCTGCGGCAAATATGCCGGCCACTCGCGTAAACTTTTTATTCATGACAAACAGATCCTCTATTGTGCTTTCCGGACCGTCCTTGTGACTTTTGGTCGGAAGAATTTGGTATTGGTAACACCAATGTGCCCTTTCAGCTGCTGCTACGGAGCTCTTACCCTTGGCTTGTCAATGCGCGTGAATGTACGTCGTGTATCGGTGTTTATTGAATTGCCACGATTATGCACAACGCTAAAAACCTTGTCAAGGACTGTTTGACCAATTTCGAACTTTTTTTTGAGTGGGCTTACCAATTCATGCGGGCACGGAATTGTGGCGTATAGGACTTTTTTGCTCAGGCGCTAGAGATGGTTATTTCCAGCAGGGCTCAGCGGCGAGTGCAGGCTGGTCGTCAAAACGTTTCTCAAAGCCCACAGAGTACTCGGATAGATTTTGCCGAACTTTCTTGAGTATTCGGCAGAGGGCACGCTCATTATCGATACGCTCGCTCAGGTAGCGGATCGCATCGACCTCGCTCGAATACTCGTGATCCTCCCATATTTCGGTTGGCGTCCCGCCGATCAGCCGCTCGATGTCCAGAAGTCGGCCATCTTTGGCATTTAGTCCGTTCTTTAGAAAAATCGAGACGTATTCGGGGACAAGCTTATTCCGCAGACGCATGACCGACGGGTCGGTGTTGGCGGCCTGTTGGACATGGCCGAGCTCGTGAGCGAGCTTAGCGGCAGCGATCACGGCCGACTCTACAGGTGGAACGCCTGCTTCAGGCGCTAGCGCATTTAATACGGGATAATAGACTGGCGAAGGGAAACCCGCATCAAGCTCGGGACCAAGGGTGATGACAGCTCCTACAAAGTCTCCAGCATCATCCCATGCGTATTTGTCCGTGCCCGCCCCTTTCCCACGGCTCTCGACGACGCGGATGATCAGTACGAAGTGCCGGTCGTTCGCATAAGTATTCCACCGCTGACGGCCAAAATCGGTTGCCAAAAGCTCGGCCTTCCATTTCGCGAATTTCGTCTTGTACCGGTCGGGAACCTCTTCGCGGATCCCGCCATCATTCGGCATGGGAACGATCTCGGCCGTAGGAGATGAAAGTTGTTCACCTTCATTGTCCTCAAAATCATCTAGCGAATTGACCTGCTGAGTCACCGCCACAACCTCGCGTTCAGATTCAAGCC
>DASYKW010000021.1:0-13696 GCA_035995005.1 Pyrinomonadaceae bacterium | reverse complement strand
GACGACCTCGACCTGAACAGCGAGAGCCTGCACAAGTAGAGCATCGGATCGATGCACAAAAACCTGCGTTCATTCATCGACCTGCTCCGCCGCGAGGATGAGCTCGTTGAGATTTCAGCAGAGGTTGATCCCTGCCTAGAGATCGCCGAGATCCATCGCCGCGTGATCGGGGCTGAAGGCAAGGCGTTGCTTTTCAGGAACGTCAAGGGCTCGCAGTTTCCGGTCGTCACCAATCTCTTTGGTACGAGACGGAGGATCGATCTCGCTTTTGGTCGCAAGCCACTGGATTTCGTCCGCCGTGCTGTCCATGCCGCAGAAACTTTACTGCCGCCAAGCGTCAGCAAACTCTGGGGCTTTCGCGATCTCGCATCCGCCGCCACAAAAGTGGGGACGAAGTCCGTTTCAAGCGCACCTATCGTCCAGCACCGTCAGTCGAACGTCGACCTCGAGGCCCTTCCACTCCTGCAGCTCTGGCCGGAGGATGGCGGGCACTTTGTTACGCTCCCGCTTGTCTATACCGAGAGCCCAACCGATAAGAAACATAATCTCGGGATCTATCGCATGCAGCGTTACGACGCTGAGTCGACGGGCATGCACTGGCAGATCGGCAAGGGCGGCGGCTTTCATTATTTTGAAGCTGAGCAGCAGGGTAAGCCGCTTGAAGTGACTGTCTTTCTAGGTGGCTCGCCCGCGTTAATGTTATCCGCGATCGCTCCTTTGCCGGAGGGCGTTCCGGAACTGATGCTTGCGTCGCTGCTGCAGGGCAGCAAGCTCACAACAACGCCAAATCCTCTTGGCGACGATCGGCACCATCTGATCGCCGACGCCGACTTTGCCATTTGCGGCCACGTTGCTCCACACGAACGACGGCCCGAAGGTCCGTTTGGCGATCACTACGGGTACTACTCGCTTGAGCATGATTACCCGGTCTTTCGAACCGACGCCGTCTTTCATCGCAAGGACGCGATCTATCCGGCCACGGTCGTCGGCAAACCTCGGCAGGAAGATTTCTTTATCGGCGACTATTTGCAGGAGCTGCTATCCCCGCTATTTCCGGTGGTCATGCCGGCGGTTCGCGATCTGTGGAGTTACGGCGAGACGGGCTTCCATTCACTTGCGGCAGCCGTCGCGAAAGAGCGTTACGCTCGAGAGGCGTTGTCAGCCGGCTTCCGTATCCTTGGCGAGGGCCAGCTAACGCTCACCAAGTTTCTGCTGCTGACCGACACGCCGCAGAACCTCCGCGATTTCAAGTCGCTATTCGAGCACATCCTCGCCCGCGTCGATTGGGAGCGTGATCTTTTCATCTTTAGCCAGACGGCCTTTGACACCCTCGATTACGCGAGCGGCAAGATCAATCACGGCAGCAAGGCGATCATGATGGGCGTCGGGGAAGCGAAGAGGGAATTAACGCGCGAATTCCGCGGCACACTCCCCGCTGGTATTCGTGCGGCCGAGCCATTCTGCGGCGGATGTCTTGTTATTGAGGGAGCGTCATACGAGGCAGACACGGAGCTGCCGGGCCGCGTGGTGGCCTCGGGGGCCTTTGACGAATGGCAGGTCGTCGTTCTTCACGACAAGATCGAGTTTGCACGATCGACGGACAAGTTTCTCTGGGCCACGTGGACCCGGTTCGATCCCGCATCCGACATTTACGCCAAGGACGTCACGACCCGTAACAACCACATCGGCTACACGGCGCCGATCGTCATCGACGCCCGCATGAAGCCCTGGTATCCCGCCGAGGTCGAGGCAAGTGACGAAACGGTCAAACTTGTCGACCAACGTTGGAAGGAATATTTCCCGCAAGCCTGACATGAAGAGGTGGCTAAAACGGATCGCTGTCGCGCTTGGCGGCCTAATTCTAGTCGCTCTGTCGGTGCTCGGGTACGCATACTTCGTCGAACCAAACCGACTCGTCCTCAACCGTCAGGACATCATTGTTCGCAGCTTTGGCTCCGGGCTCGACGGCCTCAAGATCGTCGCGATCTCGGACATCCACGGTGGTTCGAATCATGTTGATGAACCAAAGCTTCGAGAGATCGTCGGGTTAGCGAACGCAGAGCAGCCGGACCTGATCCTTTTACTTGGCGATTATGTTTCGGAAAAGCGCTTTAACCGCGAGGCGATGCGACCGCCCGACGGGACCGACCGCACGGAGCTTAAGATGCCTGTCGACGTTATCGCCAACGGGCTAGCGGGGCTCACGGCGAAGTACGGTGTCTTTGCCGTCATCGGCAACCATGATTGGTGGCATAACGAGGACAAAATAAAGGCCGAATTCACCCGCGTCGGCATCAGGGTTCTCGAGAACGAGATCGTAGACATTCCGATCAACGGCCAGACCCTTCATTTATGGGGGATCGAAGACTACTGGAAAAAACGCCGCGTGCCGACAGAGCCATTCGACCAGCTCGCGGATAAGCAGAATGTCCTCGCGATCACGCACAACCCTGATTCGCTGCTCGTTGCGCCAGGAGGGTTTGCGTTGATGCTTGCCGGACATTCTCACGGCGGGCAAGTGAGTCTTCCGTTCCTCGGAGCCCATGCATTCGTCAACGACCAGCGGTTGATGGCCGGGCTTGTGGAGATCGACGTGAAACAAGTTTTTGTAACGACCGGTGTCGGCTGCACCGGTCCACAAATACGATTTGGCGTGCCTCCGGAGATCGGAGTGTTGACGCTGCGAGCCGCGAAATAGCTATCTCAGCATTCCCTTCACCCGAGCAAAGTCCCCGTCGTTCTTTGCAGCCTTTAGACCCAGGATCTTGCACATCAGGTTGTAAACATCGACGTTTGGGAACGCCTCGGCGACGAATCCTTTCTTAAAGGCCGCTCCGTGAGCGACGAATGTCGCTCGCATCTCAGGATATTTGTTGTCGTAACCGTGAGCACCGCGCGGACGGTCAGGCTCGTCCTGGTCCTTGTACCAATCGTCCCAACGTTTATGGCTCGTCGTCAGCCATCCGATCTCCGAGGAGCATACGATCGGGGCTATCCGACGGCCTTCGTTGTAATGAAGTCGCTCGGGAATGTCCTGTTTCTTCCAGCAAGTCGAGTGCGGCAGTTTGTCGATGCGGGAATAGATCGCGTCGAGCTTGCCGGGCTTTGGGAAGATCTGGACGATCTCGTTCGTCCAGAGCATCTTGTCTGCCCAGTCAAAGTCGAAATGGTCGTCCAGGAATGTTGCATTCTTGATGTTCACGTTCGCCATTCCGTGATCGGCAACGACGATCACGTTGACCTTGCTGTCGATCTTTCGCTGCTTTAAGCCCGCCATGAGTCTTCCGATATAACTGTCTGCCTCCAAAACCGCGTATTTTGTTTCCTCGGCGTCCGGCCCAAATTCATGCCCGACATCGTCGGTAATGCTGAAATACATCGCGATCATGTTCGGCCGCTTATCGACCGGCTCGTCCAGCCACCCGAGTACCTTATCGACCCGCATTGCGTTCGGAACTCGTCCATTATAGTTGCGCCAATACGTCGGGTAGGTGTCCTCGACCTTCGCCTCGCTTCCGACAAAAAAATACGACGCGGATATCTGTCCCTGCTTCTCGGCGGTCACCCAGATCGGTTCACCCCACCACCATTTCGGATCGCGGACCTTTTCTTTGTCGTCCATCTTAAAGACCTCGCCAAAGTCGTAAACATTGTTCTCGACGATGCCGTGATGCTCCGGATAAAGTCCGGTCGCGATCGTGTAGTGATTTGGAAAGGTCTTTGTCGGGAATGACGGCAGCATCCATTTCGCTCTGACTCCGTCCTTCGCCATTGCGGTCAGCGCAGGCGGGCTGTACTTGTCGATATAGTCGTATCTAAACCCGTCAAGTGAGATCAGGATGACCGTTGGCTTGAGATCGCGTATTGGTTTTTGCGCTAGGGACCCAAGGCTGCCGATCGCGGCCGACGCCAGAATGGTGACAAGGACTACGACGGTTCGAAGATAGGAACGCATAAGTTGTTGTAGCGAAATCGCAAAAGTCGGGGATCTCGGTTTATTATAGACATCTACAAAGCATTACGAAATCGACAACAGCAGGAGGGAAGTGTGAGAACCAACCAACCTTTTCTTATGGTCTTGATAGTTGCAGCGGTGTTGTTTTCCGCGGGCTTTGCGTGTAACAGCAGTGACACGACGACATCTAATGGCTCGGCACCGCCGGCCAACAGCTCGGCTCCGCCACAGAAAGCTCCGGTGGGAGATATCGCTGGCACATATGACGCTGTTGGCACTAATCCCAACGGCGGTCAGCCTTATAAGGCGGCCCTTGTCGTCACACCGCACGACGACGTGTATCAATTCACTTGGACCTCAGGCAAGAGCAGCTATGACGGTGTAGGCGTGATGACCGACAGCGAGGTCGCGGTATCCTATACCGATGGAGGCAGCGGCAAAGGCTGCGGCGTCGTGCTCTATAAGGTGGCCTCTGACGGCAGCATGGATGGCAAGGTCGGCTATTGGGGCAACAACTCGATGGAGCGCGAAAAGGCGACCCGCAAGACCGGCAGCGGCCCCGATCTCGACGGGGTTTATGATATTTCGGGCACAAATCCGGACGGGAAAAGCTACTCCGGGACGCTAACCGTCATCCAAAGCGGTGAAGGCTATACTTTTGACTGGAGCGCCGGAACGACTCTGTCCGGCTTTGGTATGAAGGCCGGGAATTACGTCGCGGTTGGGTTTGGCGGGGCACAGTGCTCATTTGTCGGCTATGACCTTGAGAGCGACGGCACATTGAAGGGCAGGTGGGGAAGCCACGGATCGACCAAATTTGGCACCGAGGTGGCGACAAGGAAGAAGTAGAGTGGATGCGAAATACCTCTCACAAGTTTAGAACGGCCAGCATCACGACGATGCTGGCCTTCCTTGTCCTCCTTGCGGCCTGCGGCGGGCCCGGCGAGCGCATCAAGGACATCCAGAAACAGACTCCGGTTCCCACGCCTACGCCGGGCGAACGCGAGATCTCCGGCGCCTTTGAAGTGACGGGGACAAATTCGGGCGGGCTTGAGCCTTACACGGGTTCACTTACCGTTGAGCCGCAGGGAGATCTTTACAGCTTTCGGTGGAGGCTCACTAAAGCCACGCTGGTCGGGACGGGCGTGCAATATGGCAGCAGCGCCGCCGCGAGCTTCGCCCCAACCGGCGGCGGCAAGGGATGTGGCGTCGGGCTCTACAAGATCGCCTCCGACGGCACGCTCGACGGCCGGATCGCCCGATGGGGCGAGGATAAGTTCGCGATCGAAAAAGCCACCAGAAGCGAAGGCACGACCTTTGTCGGCAAGTATTCGATCACGGGCACCACTGCGGACGGAAGCCCTTACTCGGGCGATCTCGAGATCAAGAAGGACGGAGCCGGGTACGATTTTAACTGGAAGACGGATAAGCCGCTCGTAGGCTTTGCTTTTTGGAAAGGCAGCGTCGCGGCCGTGACCTTTGGCGGGCCGCAATGCAGCTTTGCTCTATACGACATTACCTCTAACGGCGGCCTCGAGGGCGATTGGGGCAGCCAAAGACAGGTCACTTTTGGCAAAGAGACCGCGAAAAGGCCGTAACGACAGCGATCCGCTCGGCCTCGCCGTCCGCGCAAAATAGAGTTTTCGCGAGATCGATCAATTCGCTCTCCTCCGCGCTTCTCGCACCACGATCGTCAACACGCCGCCGGTAACGAAAGAACCGTCGTCCACCGAATTCCCGATCTGCAGTCACGTTTGCGCTTGGCAATTTTAGGTCATGCTCAACCCACGTCTCATGCTGGGCGGGCGACGTTATCTCGATGACCTCGGCTCCAGCGGTGCATTCAAGGACGCGATGGCGTATCTCAAGCGGCTGAAGCACGAGGTCGCCGGTTTCTAGCCAGAATGGCTCGCCTTGAACCTCGTAAGCGACCTTGATCCGGCCCTTAAGACAGTAGATCACCTGAAAGTCGATCTTGTGATAATGGACGTAATCCGGCACCTCGCCGCCCTCGGTCAGGCGAATATGGGACGCGACCACCTTGCCGCCCAAACGGTCGGGTATCAGGTCGCGATATTCCATACCGGCCCGGCCCTTGATCCAGCTCCCCTCCTTACGAAGGAGGGGTGGCGGCGTTTCGCCGACGGGGTGGTTCTCTCGCGTTAGGGTGATCGACTCCGACCCACACGACATCCGCGCCTCGCGCGGATCGTCAGCCGGGAAGATCATGTCCAACCGATACCCGAGCGTCTTGTGTTGTTCTATGGAAGCTTCGAGATCGTCGCAGAGAATTGTGTCAGATGGTTTCTGAGTCACGGCCACATCTCGGCACGCCAGGCGTCGGAAACGGCCTTTCCTTTTTCAAAGTCATCGACAACGAGACACAGTTGGTTTGCGTGATCGCTGTAAACGACCTCGATATTGACGCCCGCACCTGACATCCGACGAGCGATCTTGCCTAGCTGTCCGGGAACATCCTGTCGCAGCTTTTGCACAAGCACTTCGCGAACATCGAGCACCTCGATGCCGACATCCTCAAGAGTCTTACGAGCGGCTTCACCGTCATCGAAGAGGAAATGCATTGTCGCGTTACCGTCGGCGACCCAGCCACCGCCGCCCTCGACACTGACACCCGCCGCACCAAGTGCCTCGCCCATCTCAGCCATCGCTCCCGGACGGTTTTCTAACCTGATAGCTACGTCGAACATAATGTTAGCTTTTGATGACGATCTCGGATTTGATCGAATTGGCGATGTAGCAGATCTCGTGAGCTTCGTGGTGCATGTGTGCCAGCTCCTGAGCGGTCGGAGTCTTGTCGCCGGACCATAGGATCTGCGGGTCTAGCGTGATCGTTGAGATCCACTGCTTGCCGTCTTCGTTCGTCGTCATCTCGCCCACGGCGTTGTCCTCGTACGAATCGCAAACAAATCCAGCCTTTGCTACGACCCACAAAAACGAAAGCATATGGCACGACGAAGCCGCCGCCACTAACGCCTCCTCCGGATCGACCGCCGCTTCGACCGAGAACGGAACCCGCACCGCATGCGGCGAAGACGATGCCGGAACCGTCACACCGCCGTCAAACGCCCACTCATGCCCGCGTGTGTATTGATTCTTCGTGAACGTGTCGGCCGAGTCGGATTTCCAGGTGATCGTTGCATTGTAACTACTCATTCTATTTCTTGCGTACGCTAACGTCGCTTCTCCAACAGTCACTCCCGAGCTTCATGTTGATGAACGAGCGGATTCGGGATCCCTTTGACTTTCGGACGTCAAAGACAGCACGGAATTCGAACATGGGACTTTCATCGACAAACAGCTTCGCGGCCAGGATGTACTTGCCCTTCGTCAGGTTCTTGAAGGCGAAGCGGCCATCTTCACCCGTTACGAACGAAGCCAGAGGCTTTTCGGCATCGTTTGTTTCTGCGTCAAGGAGCTTTAGCCGCGTCTTGGCAATCGGCTGGTGCGTCCTATCATTCCACTCAACCCGACCCGCAATGCCATCGACTTTTAGTGTCGCAACTCGACAAATGCCTTGCGCGTAACTCAACAGCGAGCCAAATAGCATAGGAATTAAGAGGACAATGAGCTTCACTATGGCCTCAACCTATACAACATCCTCGGAAACGGAATGGTCTCGCGGACGTGTTCGATGCCGGCCATCCAGGCGGTGCAGCGTTCGATGCCCATGCCAAAGCCGGCGTGCGGGACGCTGCCGTAGCGGCGAAGGTCGAGGTACCATTCGAAGGTCGCCTGATCGAGGCCGTGATGTTTTAGCTGTTCGATGAGGTAATCGAGATTCGCGGCACGCTCGCCGCCGCCGATGATCTCGCCGTAGCCCTCGGGTGCGAGCAGATCGATGCCAAGCGCGGTCTCGGGGCGGTCCTTGTCCACCTCAAAGTAAAAGCCCTTGATCGCCGTCGGGAAATGATGCACAAAGACCGGTTTGCCGTGCTGGTTGGAGAGATACGTTTCGTCCGGAGCTCCAAAATCGCCGCCCCATTCGAAGTTGTTCTCGAGCTCACCCTTCGCGTGACCCTCCTGCAGCATCTTGACCGCATCGTCGTAATGCAGCCGCGGGAACGGGGAATTGATGGCTTCGAGAACGGTGGTGTCGCGTTCGAGGGTCTTTAGTTCTTCCTGACGATCGTTGAGGACGCGTTCGACGATCGAGAGGATCAGCCCCTCGCCGAGGTCCATCATGTCCTCGTAACCGGCATAAGCAACCTCAGGCTCGAGCATCCAGAACTCTGTCAGGTGACGACGTGTCTTCGATTTCTCGGCACGGAACGTCGGTCCAAGCGCATACGATTTCCCGAACGCTGCAGCCGTCGCTTCGTTATAAAGCTGGCCACTTTGCGTCAAATACGCCTTGTCATCGCCAAAGTAGTCAACCTCAAAAAGCGTCGTCGTCCCTTCGCACGCCGCCGGAGTAAAGATCGGCGTGTCGGCGAGCGTAAAGCCAAGGTTGTCAAAATAATCACGGCTCGCTTTGATCACCGTGTGCCGGATCTTGAGGACGGCGTGCTGCTTTTTGGAGCGGATCCACAGATGCCGGTTGTCCATCAGGAACTCGGTCCCATGTTCCTTTGGCGTGATCGGATAGTCGTGGACGTTCTGGAGCACCTCAAGGCCGGTGACATCGACCTCGACGCCGAGCGACGAGCGTGTATCTTCCTTGACCGTTCCGGTCACGATGATCGAGCTTTCCTGCCCGATCGAGTCCGCGAGATCGTACAACGCCTCGTCATTTGGCTTAAAAACGACACATTGAACAATGCCCGTGCCGTCGCGAAACTGCAAAAACACAAGCTTGCCGCTCGAACGCTTGTTATAAAGCCAGCCCTTGAGCGTGACCGATTCGCCGATATGGTCCTTTAGTTGATTGATGTACGTCTGCGTCATAGGGGTAAAACTAGATTCTACGTGCGCACGGCGGTCGCAGCAAAGCAGGGGCGTTTGACTTAAGGCGCGTAAAGTAGCAAGTTGAGTGAAACATCGCATGGCTGAGGAAAAGAAGAAAAAGAAGGTCAATTACTCCAGCGCCTGGGCCGAGGCAAAAAGGATCATCTGGAATGCTCGTTGGCGGCTGCTCGTCGGGAGCGTCCTGATGCTCGTTTCGCGGCTCGCGGGCATGGTCTTGCCCGCCTCGATGAAGTACGTCGGCGACGAGGTCTTTACAAAGCACAATTACGGCTTGCTCACCTACATTGCGATAGCCATCGGCATTGCCACACTCATTCAGGGGATCACGTCGTTCACCCTCTCGCAGATCCTCGGCGTCGCCGCGCAGCGGGCGATCACCGATATGCGCAAGAATGTGCAATCGCATATCGAGCGGCTGCCGATCTCGTATTTTGACTCGACACAGAGCGGCCAACTGATCTCGCGGATCATGAATGACGCCGAGGGAATTCGCAATCTCGTCGGCACTGGCTTGGGACAGATCCTCGGCAGCGTCGTCACCGCGACGATCGCCATCGGCGTGCTGTTTTATGTGAACTGGCAGCTAACGACCGCCACGCTCGTTGTTTTGCTGGTCTTCGGCGGCGCCTTGATGTACGCATTCAAGATCCTGCGTCCTACCTTTCGCGAGCGCGGACAGATCACGGCCGAGGTCACGGGCCGTCTCGGAGAATCACTCGGCGGCATTCGCATCGTCAAGGCTTACACGGCCGAGAAACGGGAGGAGCTGTCATTCTCACGCGGCGCTCATCGCTTATTCCGCAATGTCGCTAAAACCGTCACGGGCGTCTCGGCTATCTCGTCGTTCTCGTCCGTCATCATCGGTGCGATCGCTGTCGTCATGATCGTCATCGGCGGCAAAGCCGTCCAAGCGGGAACGATGACGCTCGGTGATTTCCTGCTGTACATATCATTCACGTTCCTGCTCGCGATGCCGATCATCGAGCTGACGTCGATCGGCACGCAGATGACCGAGGCCCTCGCGGGACTCGATCGTATTCGCGAGATCATGGCGATGACGACCGAGACGGACGAGGACGCCACGCGCGAGCCGCTTCCTCGTGTCGAAGGCGCTATCGAGTTCGAGAATGTATCCTTCGAATACGAGCCCGGAGTGCCCGTACTCAAAGGCGTGTCATTTCAAGCTGCGGCGGGCGAAACGACGGCGCTCGTCGGTTCCTCGGGTTCCGGCAAGTCCACGATCCTGAGCCTCGTGCTCAACTTTATTCAACCGACAACCGGGAAGATCAAGATCGACGGCAAGGACCTGCAATCGGTTCGCTTGCGAGACTATCGCCGGCATCTCGGTGTCGTCTTGCAAGATAACTTCCTCTTTGACGGCACGATCCTCGACAACATCCGGTTCTCGAATCCCGAGGCAAACCTGGGGAAGATCAAGGAAATGTGCCGAATCGCGAACGCCAACGAATTTATCGAGAAATTCCCTAACGGCTACGACACGATCGTTGGCGAACGCGGCGTTAAGCTCTCCGGTGGCCAGCGGCAGCGCATCGCGATCGCTCGAGCTCTGCTGGCCGATCCGCGAATTCTGATCCTCGACGAGGCGACCTCAAGCCTCGACAGTGAGTCTGAAGCTCTGATCCAGGAAGGGTTGAACAATCTGCGTAAGGGCCGCACGACGTTCGTCATCGCGCACAGATTATCGACGATCCGCAGCGCCGATCAGATCCTAGTCGTCGAGGCCGGCGAGATCCTCGAACGCGGCAGCCACGACGATCTCATCGCCCAGAACGGCCGGTACAAACAGCTCTACGACAAGCAGTACCGATTTGAACAGAATCTTTTTGTAAACCCCGGCGAAGACTTCACAGGCCAAAAGGCCGAGGCCCTTGCCCAAACAAAACTGTAAGGAGACGCCCCCGATGCCCGAACAACAAACCTACTCAAATCACACACGCTGGTACCCGCTGTTTCATTTTGTGGTCGTGCCCCTGCTGGTGCTCAATTTTCTTGACCATCTGGTCCGCATTTTTACGGCTGCCAGCAGCGATATCCGGCTGGAGCAGATCTTTTGGACGATCTTTAGCATTACGCTGATCCTGTTTGCTCTTGCGGCTCGCCTGATGGCGCTGAAAGCCCAGGACCGTGTGATACGCCTCGAAGAAAGACTTCGCTACGCCGGCGTGCTGACGCCTGAGCTGAATGCCAGATGCGATGGGCTGTCGAGTAGCCAAATTATCGCCCTCAGATTCGCTCCGGACAGTGAGCTTCCCGACTTGGTCGAGCGAACGCTGAATGGTGAATTTGGCGGGACAAAAGAGATCAAGCAGGCGGTGAAGGAATGGCGCGGCGACTATTTAAGAGTCTGATCCCAGCTCACGGCCCAGGACCTCGCGGATAGCCGGAAAGCGTCCAAGGCTCTGGCAGCCTCGTCGCGTGATCGCAAACATGGGCTTTATGAACGGGACGAAGTACTCCTTGCCGCGCACCGCAGATTGGTAGCTAAAGGTGCCCGCGGCCTTTAGACATCGCTGGATCGTTTGCAGGCGAAATTCGTTGGCGAATTCGTCCTCATCGATCTTTGGCAGGCCGAGGCGTCGTCTGACGTCGAGAAAATAATGCCTGCGCTCTGCTAGCCATTCGGGCGAGGGCGGCTCGGTGATGCGATCAAGCAGCAGGGAAACGAGATCATAGGTCGGCGAGCCGATCCTCGCGTCCTGATGATCGATGATCCGCATCTGGCCGTTGGGATCGATCATCAGATTTGCCGCATGAAAATCCCGGTGGCACAGCACAGACGCAAATCCCTCAAGTTCGCGGCATAACTCGCCAAACTCGCTCGTGATCGCGTCGTCGTCGGCTTTCGACAACGGACTGTTTTTGTACGTCGAAAAGTAATGCTCCTTAAAATAATCCAGCTCCCATGAGAGCTTCTCAGCGTCAAATCGCAGCCGTGACGCGACGGAATCAAGCTCGAAAGCCTTCTCCGTAACCACCTGTATCCTTGCGATGAGCGATATGGCCTCGCCCAAGAGACGTTTGGCTTTTCGCGACTCTGCCGAGGCCATTACCTCGCGGAGGATGCTGTCACCCAGATCTTCCTGAACGATGATCCCGAGCGGGCCGTCCACCGCATGAACATTTGCGACCGGCAGCCCCGCGGACAGCAGCAGGTGTGTCACGTCGAGATATGGCTGCGCCGCGGGGTCGAATGGTTCGGGATAAACGCACGCGATCGCTGACTCGCCCTTCCACGAGATCCTGAAATACTCGCGCGTCGACGCATCGGCCGTAAGCGCCTCGGACGACGAAGCCTCATGACTACGCTCAAGGAATATCGACAGTCTCTTTTCAGCGGTGTCCATCAGTTGAACGGAACTACGTAATTGTCGCCCTGGATGTAGCCGCGCAAAGCCTTTTCCGGTATCACTGGACAGCTGCGGACCATCTCAGCGCGTACGATCGCGGCATTTTCGAAATGCTCTCCCGGGGGAATGGTCACGCCGTCGGCTATGATCACTCGGTACAGAGTCGCCCCGGCGCCGATCGTCACATCGTCCCAGATCACCGAGTCTTTGAGACTCGCGCCGCCCTCGAGAACACAGTTCCGGCCAAAAAAGACGTCGCCGGAACCCATCATCGCGAGCGAGATATCGAGGTATCGGGGGATCGTTGAGAGCTCGTACCAGTTCGCATCGGTTACGTGGGCCGCGATCTTTTCGCCGGCCCTCAACGCCGGATCGTAGAATGTCGGCACGATATCTGAGTAAACCCCGCGCGGGATATAGTCAAAGACCCGCGGTTCCAGAATATGGATACCCGTGAACATCAGCGGCGTATCCATCTCGGTCTCGGGGTGTCGCAGCTCGTCGGCACTGACCGGCGTCGCGTAGTCGCCAAAGCCTGTTAGAAAGCCGCCTTTCGTGTCGACGATCGTAAACTTCTCCCGCTTTGAGTTCGGCTTGAGGATCATCGTTGCGATCGCCCCCGACCTTTTATGCGTCTCGACCGCCGCCGCGATATCAATGTCGGTGATTATCTTCCCGTTGACAACAAGAAATGGCTCTTCTTCAAGAAAGCTCCGGGCATTGTCGAGTGCGCCAGCAGTCCCCAGGATCTTTGGCTTCTCTCGCGAGTAGTCGATATGCACGCCAAAATCAGCTCCGTCGCCCAGGGCCTCGATCACAGACTCTGGTTGATGATGCAGATTTACGACCACATCCTTGATCCCAAAATGAGCGAGATATTCCGCTACATAGCCAACGAGCGGCTTACCTAAGAAGGGTATCGCCGGCTTGGTCCTGTCTATCGTGAGCGGAAACAGCCGTGTGCCAAACCCGGCCGCCAGTATCATCGCTTTCATATGAGCTATGCTCCGAGGCGAAAACTCAATGATAGGGAATCGATGTAAGTTCGACAAACACGGCGCTTGTGCCTTATTGTTGACGAAACCCGCGTATTCACCACATGGCGCAAACCCTGATCGAAAAGAACGACCGCCGAGAGATCATCGGCTGGCTCTCATATGACTGGGCAAATCACGCATTTTTCACCCTTGTCCTCGGCGTGCTTATCGCCGACTACATCACGGGCATTGCGCAAGGGGCGGTAGGCGAAAACGGGGCCGTTATCACCATTGGGGGCCACGCTCTCGTTACGGCAAAATCCCTCTATTCCTATTCTGTAGCAGCTTCGGTCATGCTGCAGGTCCTATTTCTGCCTTTTCTCGGTGCGGTCGCGGACTATACGAATCTTAAAAAGCCGCTGCTGGCCCTCTTTTGCTATATCGGTGCGATCGCGACCGCTGCCCTATAT
>DASYKW010000020.1:0-13486 GCA_035995005.1 Pyrinomonadaceae bacterium | reverse complement strand
GTCGGCGTGGCGTTCAAGCTTGCTCACGCTCTGCTCAGGGAGCACGGCCTCGAGCACGAGGTGCCGAGCTTCCTCAAGATCGCCGCGATAGGAACCGTCGCCGACGTGATGAATCTGACCGGCGAGAACCGCGCGATCGTCGCTCTTGGGCTGCTCGATCTGCTAAAGACCGATAGCTTTGGACTCAAGGCTTTGATGGAGGTTGCCGACTGCACGTCCGAGATGACGAGTTATCACATCGGTTTTCGCATCGGGCCAAGGATAAATGCCGCTGGGCGAATGGATGTCGCGAAACACGTCATCGAGTTGTTCGAGGAGCCTGACTTTGCGAAGGCCCGCCAACTGGCAAACTTGCTCGACAGCCGCAATCGCGAACGGCAGCAGATGCAGCAGAAGATCACTGAGTTAGCCCTTACCGAGACCGAAACGCACGACGGCAAGCATTTCATCGTCGTCGCCGGCGAAGGCTGGCATCGCGGCGTGATCGGCCTCGCGGCGTCGCGGATCGCCGAGAAGCTCTACCGCCCAACGATCGTTCTTTCGATCGAGAATGGCAAGGCCCACGGAAGTGCGCGAAGTATTCGCAATTTTCACCTCGTCGAGGCGCTCGATAGCTGTAAGGAGCTTTTCGAGCAATACGGCGGGCACGCTGCCGCCGCGGGGATGACCATCTTGGCCGAAAGCATACCCGACGTGCGCGCCGCCCTTAACCTCTACGCCTCCGAGAAGTTGTCCGACGATGAACTAATTCCCGAGTTGAACATCGACGCGCTTGTCACGCCCGAGACCCTCGATCTCAAGTTGTTGGAGCAGCTGTCGACGTTTGAGCCGTTCGGACAGGGTAATCCGAAACCGATCTTCCTCACGCGAAACCTGACCCTCGTCGACGAGCCGTACGTGATGAAGGAAAAGCATCTGAAGATGCGGCTCCTGAGTGACTCCGGCAAGCAGTTTGAGGCGGTATGGTGGGACGGCGTTGAACGATCAAAGGGGCAAACGCTCAAACCCAGTTCCCGCATCGAATTAGCGTACATTCTAGAGGCCAATTCCTGGCAGGGAAACACCCGGCTACAACTTGTGGTAGAGGACCTGAGGACAGATAATTAAGCCCAGTGGCCGCAACCGAAGCAAATCTTAAGAGCTACCAATTACGGGCTAATCTGCCCGTGGTTGCGCGTTATGTCGCCCTTGTTGCGATGGCTGTGGCCGTTATTGTCGTTGTCGTATCATTCTTTCAGGGACGCACTCACTCCGACTTTAAGCTCAAAAGCGAGCACACAAATCTGTCCAAAGATGTTGTCGCCGAGGTCAATAACTACGAGCGTCTGGAAACCGACGAAGGGGTGCAAAAATATTACATCAAGGCCGATTACGCCAAGACCTTCTCCGACAATCATCAAGAGCTACAGAATATGTATCTCGAGGTGTATGACAAGGACGGAGCGACGAGCAAAATGACCTCGCAAGCTGCGTTGTATGTTCCTGAGGAGGACAAGAACTTCACCGCGTACCTCAAAGGTGACGTAAACATCGAGACACCGCAGGCCCTAAAGATCAAGACCAACAATCTCGTCTATACACGTCGAACGCAGGTCGCCGATGCCGACGAAGCGGTAGAATTCGAGCGTGACACTGTAAAAGGGAAGTCATTGGGAGCGACCGTCCGTCTGGCCGACAAGCAGGTCGATCTCCTTAAGGACGTTGAGATCGAGAGCTTCGAATCACCCGAGATGCTTAAGGCCGGTGTTCGTTACGCAAAGCTCAACGCGAGTTCGGCGATGTTCGACCAGATCGCGAACCGTATCGACCTAAACGGCGGTATCGCCGTAAATATCGCGTCGAAAGCCTCGTCTGGACAGCCGCAGAATACCGACGTAAACGCCTCGCGAGCCGTCGCTTATTTAGGCGGCTCAGAGGGCAAGAGCCCACAGCTCAAAAAACTTGAGCTTTTTGAGAACGTTCATATCGTCACCGCCGAATCCGGACAGCCGGCGACGACGATCGACTCGGGATACGCGCTTTTTGATAAGGATGCGCTTCGGTATGAGTTGAAGAACGGATCACATATTGTCACGGTCGCGACCGACAAGAGCACGGATATTCGCTCTAGCGAGGCAGTGTACGAGCAGGGCGCTCTCAAGGCTGCTCTAACGGGCTCTGCGGAGATCACGCAGGGAGCGGACTATCTCAAGGCAGATGCGATCAACGCCGATCTTTTTCGTGACAACAAGCTCAGGCACGCCGTTATGCGGGGCAATGCGTTCGTAAAGCAGACCTCCGCCGAGAAGATCGTCACTGTTTCCGGGCCTGAGCTAAACGTTAGCTATAACGACGCCAAGCAGCTATCCGACGCAAATGCGATCGGCCAGAGCAGCGCCGAGCTTACCCCTGTTCAAGCCTCGTCCCGGTACTCTAATGTCGTCATGGCGGCGGAAAAGTGTATCGGTCTCATCTTCAAGGGCGAGGGTCTCATCGATGCCATGCGCACCGACGGCCGCACTACCATCAACATGACGGTGCCGAACGGCGAACCTGACTCGGCAAACAAGCGCCTGACTGCCGATATAGTGAAGACGACGTTCGCTCCTAATGGAAAGGACATTGCCAAAGCCGAAGCCACCGGCACCGCCGAGCTCTATATCGAGCCGCTCAATGCGGGAAAGAAGAACTACAAAACAACGATCAACGCGCCGCGATTCGATTGCGACTTTTTTGCCACAGGCAATAACGTTAAGGTTTGCGTGGCCGGGGTTAAAGGAAAGGTCACTCGCGTCCCGACCGTTCAGGTCGATGGGCGTGGAACGCAGTACCTGACGGCGGATCAATTCAACGCTCAGTTCAACGAGAAGACAAACGACGTCGACCGCCTGGACGCCTCCGGGAATGCAAAATTTACGGAGCTCGACAAGAATGCGATCGCAAAGCAGATGAGCTTTACGCAGGCAGACCAAATGGTCAGGCTGCGCGGCGGTGAGCCCACTGCTTGGGATTCGCGAGCCAGGGCGAAGGCTCGCGAGATAGATCTGGACACACAGAACAATAAGTCTTTCCTGCGAGGTGGCGTCAGCACGACCTACTACAGCAAAAAGCAAATGCGTGAGGCTGGTCCGTTCGCAAGCACCGACAAGCCTGTTTTCGTTACGGCCGACACGGCTGAGATCGACAACGATGCCGAAACGACCCTCTACACCGGCAGTCCGCGCGCCTGGCAGGAGAACAACTATGTTCGCGGCGAGCGATTGGCGATCGACCAAAAGGCTGGTACTTTTCGCGTCGACGGTAGCGTCCAGAGCGTCCTGTATAACGCGAAGGTGAGGCAGCGAGGTCACGATTCGACGCAGCCGGTTTACGCAGCGTCGACATCGATGTCCTACAGTCGCGATTCGCGTGTTCTGCAGTACCGTAAATCGGTTGACGTCCGGCAGGGTAGTGACCGCATAACGTCCGAGTCGGTCGACGTCTTTATGGATCAGAATAATGAGTTGTCAAAGACCATAGCCGAGCAAAACGTCGTGATCACTCAGCCGGGTCGTCGGGCCGTTGGTTCCTGGGCCCAATACACTGCAGCCGACGATGTCGCCGTCATCCGTGGCGATCCGGCAACGGTCACCGATTCCGAGAACGGCTCGTCTACAGCCGCGCAGCTTACCTTTAACATGCGCGATAATAAGGTTGTTACCGAGGGTCGAACGAAGCAGAACACGACAGGGCGCACGCGATCGGTATACAAGGTCAAGCCAAATTAGTAACGAATGAACGACGCCAACGGCAACACCGCCGCCGCTCAAGCTCCCGAGGCGATCGCCGCACCACGGCTATCGCTCGAGGCCGCTAACGTACAAAAGACGTACGGTGGACGACGAGTTGTGGATGACGTTTGCGTCTCCGTGTCCGAAGGGGAGATCGTCGGGCTCCTGGGCGCAAATGGTGCGGGAAAGACCACGACATTCTATATGCTTGTTGGCCTTGAGAATACCGAGACAGGCAGTGTTTTCCTCGGCGGTCGTGATGTGACGAAACTCCCAATGTATTTGCGTGCGCGGCTTGGGCTCGGATATCTCCCGCAGGAAGCTTCCGTCTTTCGCAAGCTGACCGCAGAGCAGAATATTCTGGCCGTTCTCGAGACGATGAAGATGAGCCGCGAGGAGCGCGTCGCTCGACTCGAGGAACTCCTCCAAGAATTTGGCATCGCGCATGTCCGCAAGGTACGCGGGGACGCGCTTTCAGGCGGCGAAAGGCGGCGTGTCGAGATCGCGCGCTGCCTGGCAACAGCGCCGAGATTCATCCTGCTCGATGAGCCTTTTGCGGGCATCGATCCGCTCGCGATCGACGATATACGCGAGATCATTCTTTACCTCAAGCGGCAGGGTATTGGGATCCTGATCACCGATCACAACGTTCGCGAGACCCTAGACATCACGGATCGCGCGTACATTCTCTCGGAAGGCAAGATCCTTCGCAGCGGCAGCCCGGACGATCTGATAAACGATGCGGAAGTCCGCCGTCTCTATCTTGGCGAAAGATTTACCCTCTAGCTTTCGCGATTTTTTCTTTTCGGCCGCAATCCAGTTATAATCTAGCTTAGGAACGGTTCTTGCCTTGATTTCCCCGTTTTTCGACGTTCGCATAGCCGAATATGTCTTCCTTAAGGCTCACGACTCAGCTACAGCAGAAGATGGTGCTTACGCCGCAATTGCGGCAGCGCATCGAGATGCTGCAAATGACCTCTCTGGAGCTCAACGAACTCATCGAGCAAGAGATGGTCGCGAATCCCATCCTCGAGGAGGTCCAGCCCGGCGACGAAGTTCAGGAGATCGGCGACAATATCCTGGATCAGAATTCGAGTGGCGAGGACAACGGTCTTGACAACACTCCGGACATGTCCGCGGATGCCGTTTCCGAGGCCCGAACCGATCGTCTTGCCGAGATCGAAGCCACGGTCCCGGAGGGTGCGAGCCTCAACGGCAATGATGAGCGCGCGAATGTCGATTCCGACGGCGACGACGACTCACATACGGATACCGCGGATTCCTTCGACGAGATCGACTATGGCCGCGAATTTCAGGACTATCTCGACCCGGGATATCGTACCCAGGAGATCGAATACAAGGATGACGCCCCAAGTTTTGAGCAATTCCTGACCCACTCGCCAAACCTCAGCGAGCACCTAGAGTGGCAGGTCAACCTTCTCGACCTCAGCGAATCAAAGCAAAGAGCGGCGAGCGAGATCATCGGCAATTTGGATGAAGACGGCCGGCTGACCACCTCTATCGATGAGATCGGCATAGCATGCCAGTGTTCGCCCGAGACGGTAGAGGCAGCCCGGCGAGAGTTGATGCAGCTCGATCCCGTAGGCTGCGGCGCCTTTGACGTTCGCGAATCGCTGCTAGCACAGCTCGAGGCTATCGGCGAAAAGGACAACCTCGCCTACACGCTAGTAAGCGATCATTTGGAGGACCTGCAACCCCATCGATTGCAGCATCTCTCGAAGGCTACCGGAGTCGAGATCCACGCCCTCGACAGAGAGATACAAAAGATCCGAGAGCTGGATCCATACCCCGGACGACGATACTCGTCTGAAGACGCCGTGTTCGTCTCGCCTGAGGTCTATGTAGAGAAGCTTGACGAGGATTACGTGATCTACTTCGTCGACGACGGCAGTCCTCGCTTGCGGATCTCGCCAACCTATCACGGCATGCTTGATCAGCCGGATACGACGAAGGAGACAAAGGATTTCATAAAAGAGAAGGTGCGCGGTGCCGTTGACCTTCTCCGCAACATCGAACACCGTCGACAGACCATATATCGTGTGGTCGAGTGCATAGTCCGTAGGCAGCGGGAGTTTCTGGACCATGGTGTTCAGGAGCTCAAGCCGATGATGCTCAAGGATGTCGCCGAGGATATTGGAATGCACCTTTCAACGATATCGCGCGTCGTAAATCGAAAATACGCCCACACCCCGCAGGGCGTGATCGAGTTGAGACGGTTTTTTAGCGAGGGTATGCTAAATGAAGAAGGTGAAGAGGTTTCCACTCGCATCCTCAAGCTCCGGATCAAGAAGATGGTCGAGGACGAGGATTCAAAGGCCCCCCTTACGGATGATGAAATAGCCAAGGTCCTGAGCAAGGAGGGCGTGAAATTATCACGCCGAACGGTAGCCAAGTATCGCGACCAGATGAGTATTCCGGGATCGCGCGAACGAAAAACTGTTATATGAAATTTGAATTCACAGGACGACACATTGAAGTTACACCGGCGCTCCAAAGCCATGTTGAGGAGCATTTCAGCAAACTAGACACTCTATTTGAGGGCAAGCCCGCGAGTGCACACGTAATCATTGAGGTCGAGCGAGGTATTCACCGATCGGAGATCGTACTGACCTGGTGGAGAGAGGTTTTGACGGCGACATCGACGGATTCGGACATGTACGTATCGCTGTCGCAAACCATCGCTAAGATCGAGAAACAGGCGAGGCGACTGCGCGAAAAGGTAATAGACAAGTCGCACAAAGCGACGAAGGCCGCGGTAGCCGTCTCCGAGCCAGATCCGCGGGCCGAATTCGTCGCCAGCATGCCCAGGATCATCGAAATGGACGGTATTGATACTAAACCGATGACACCGGACGAGGCGGTCATCGAGCTAGAGGGCAGCTCACAGCAATTCTTTGCGTTCCGTAACGCATCAAGCAATAACGTCGCGGTCATCTTCAAACGCGGAGACGGGAATTACGGCCTGATACAGCCCTAACATCTATGCCGCCAGACAGGCGAAAAAATCGAGACCTACCCGGATTCGTGATAATCACGGGCCTAAGCGGATCCGGGATGAGCTCGGCAACCGACTCGCTCGAGGACCTCGGTTATTTCTGCGTCGACAATCTGCCCCTGACGATGCTGTCGCCATTTGGCCGTCTGCTGATACCGAACGAGAGCGGAAAGGCGGCCATTGAGAAGGCTGCTCTCGTTATCAACATTCGCGAGAGGCAGTTTTTATCTGACTTTCCGGGTGAGCTACAAAAGCTGAATCGAAAGGGCCTGTCCGCGTTCGTCGTGTTCTTTGAAGCTTCAGACGATGTCTTGCAAAGGAGATTCTCGGAAACCAGACGCCCGCACCCGGCGGACAAGGATAAAGGCCTGCTTCCCGCGATACAGGCCGAGCGAAAGGCCCTCAAGGACATTCGCGAGCTGGCCGATCTGATCATCGACACGTCCGACTTCACGGTTCACACACTAAGGCAGCAGATCGTTCAGAAGTTCAGCGGGCTAGACGACGGTGTGCCGATGAAGGTTGAGGTCGTCTCCTTTGGCCACAAGTACGGCACGCCGCGTGGTCTGGATCTCATGTTCGACGTCCGGCATCTGCCGAATCCGTATTTTCAGAAGGACCTCAAGCATCTTCACGGTGAGGACGACGAGATAATCGCCTATCTGAATGCCCAGCCCGAGGTCGGTGAGACCATCGAGCGTTTTAACGATCTGCTTGGATATCTCTTGCCAAAATACCAGCGCGAAGGGAAATCGTATCTGACTATCGGGATCGGATGCACGGGTGGCCGACACCGATCGGTGATGGTGGCTAACAGGGTGCGTGATGCGCTCACCGGGCTTGGATTTGACGCGGCCGTGATGCACCGCGATCTGCAAAAATGATATGAACAAGGCTGGTGGAGTCATCATTTCGCACGGACAGCTGGCCACCGAGCTGTTGTCTGCCGCCGAAGCCGTGGTCGGCGATCTCAGTCAGATCAGGGCCGTCTCGATCGGATGGCACGACGATGTAGAGGCGGCAACGGCCGAGATCGAGCAGGCGATCGCCGAGGTCTCGCAAGGGGCCGGCGTGCTGCTGCTTACGGATATGTTTGGCGGCACCCCGACAAACATCGCAGCGATCTTTCTCAAGGATAACGAGGTCGAGATCGTGACGGGCGTCAATCTCCCGATGGTCATAAAGCTTGGCTCGCTAAACAGCGAAATGTCCCTGTCCGAGCTTGCTCGCGAGGTCGAGGAACAGGGCCGAGAATCCATCACGCGTGCCGGGACGCTGCTCGGGGTCCAGAGGTCGATGAAGGATGCTTGAGCGCCGCGTGACGCTCATCAACGAACTGGGCCTGCATGCTCGCGCCGCGGCGCAAGTGGTGCGCGAGGCCCGGAAATACAAGTCGCGGGTGACGCTTCGTCGCGACGACAAGGCAGTCGAGGCTGACGCAGGCTCTATCCTCGACATTCTTTATCTCGCTGCCGGACGTGGTAAAGATGTCACGCTGGGTGCGGACGGTGAGGACGCAATGGCGGCTCTCGACGCGATCGAAAAGCTCTTTCTAGACGGGTTTGGAGAAATATGAAAGAAAGGGTCGGGATATTGGGCATTCCACTCGGGTTCGGGGCCGGAATGACGGGCAGCGAGCTTGGAGTAAATGCAATGCGGCTCTCGCGTATTCGCGGCGGCACGCTTGCCGAACAGATCCGAGGGCTTGGCTTTGAGGTCACTGACCACGGGGATGCTCAGGTCCAAAATCCGATCAACTCCAACGACGAGAGCAATCCAAAACACCTTGCGGAGATGCTCGCCTCGAGCGCATCGATCATGGCCGCACTCGATACGATCCTGACCGCGAACGAATTCCCGATCATTCTCGGTGGCGACCACTCAATAGCGATCCCGACATTCTCCGCGATTTCCTCGCACTATCGGAATGCTGGGTCGGGTGACATCGGCCTTATTTGGTTTGACGCTCATGCGGATATCAACACGCCCGAGACCTCGCCGTCCGGCAATATTCACGGGATGCCGCTCGCAACGATACTCGGTCACGGACACCCCGATCTCGTGCATTTGGGCGGCTTCGCACCAAAGCTAAGCCACAAATATCTCGCACACGTCGGAGCTCGAGATGTCGATCCTGGCGAACGGGCCGAGATCGAGCGCCATGGGTTGCGGGACCAGTTCTTTACAATGAGCGAGATCGACACGCGCGGTATCGCGGCTTGCGTGGAGGACGCGATAAAGATCGCGTCACAGGCTCCGGGCGGGTATGCCGTAACGTTCGACATCGACAGCATCGACCCGCGCTTTGCTCCCGGGTCCGGCACGCTTGTCCGCGGCGGTTTGACCTATCGCGAAGCTCACCTCGCGCTCGAAATGATCGCTGAACACGGCGGCATGGTGTCATTCGAGATCGTTGAGGTAAATCCGCTGCTCGATCAATCCAACATTACCGTTGAACTAGCGTGTGAGCTTATCCTGTCGGCACTGGGAAAAACGATCCTATAAAGATGAAAAAAGTCGTTGGAGTTATCTTTGGCGGGCGCTCGGGCGAGCACGAGATCTCGATCCGATCGGCGAGAACGGTCATCGAGCAGATAGATGCTGCTAAGTACGATGTCGTGCCGATCGCCATCTCGCCGGACGGCAAATGGCTTTCATCGGCGGAATCGCTATCGTTATTTCCTGAGAGCACACAGGCAGTTTTTCGCGAACAAAATCGCGAGTCTGACAGTTGCAGTGGACTGCTTTCTGTAATTGGCGGCATAGCAGGTTCACAGACGGATACTGAGCGAGCAGGGATACTCGCTCGCCAGCTAAACGTCATATTTCCTGTCCTTCACGGCACCTACGGCGAAGACGGCACTATTCAGGGGCTGCTCGAGATGGCAGATCTGCCGTATGTTGGCTGCGGTGTCCTTGCGTCTTCGTGCGGGATGGACAAGGTATTTATGAAGACCTTGTTTCGCGATGCCGGCCTGCCGATCTGCGATTATGTGTGGTTCCTGCGTGACGAGTGGGCCGCAAACAGGGGCGCGACGATCGAGCGTGTTGCGACCAAGCTTGGATTCCCATGCTTCGTAAAGCCGGCGAATCTGGGTTCGTCGGTCGGAGTTTCGAGGGCCGTGGACAACGAGTCCCTGGCTGCTGCGATCGATCTGGCCGCCGACTACGACCGTAAAATCATCGTCGAGGAGGGGCTGGACATGCGTGAGATCGAGTGCGCGGTCCTGGGGAACGACACGCCGGAAGCAAGCCTGCCCGGCGAGTACATCATTCGCGACGAGACGAAGACTTTCCTCGATTACACCGAGAAATATTCCGGAACGGGAAACAACGAGTTCGTGGTTCCGGCGCCCGTTTCGGATGAGCTGTCAGGAAAGATCCGACAGATGGCGATCAAGGCGTTCAAGGCGATCGACGGTTCGGGTCTTGCGAGGGTGGATTTCTTCCTGCGTCAGGACAACGGAGCCTTGCTCGTCAACGAGATCAACACTATGCCGGGCCTAACAGATGCGTCAGGTTATCCCAAAATGTGGGCCGGCAGCGGCAAGGGTTTTCCTGACGTGATCGACGAGCTTATTCGGTTAGCGATCGAGCGGCATCAGGACAAGAAAAAGAATCGAACAAGTAAATAGAATTATTTCTTCGGCGCGTTGTAACCCTTGCGGGTACGAATGGTTAGGTTCGAGCGTGCAACTCGGAGCTCAATAGCGTGCCACTTGCCGTCCTTTTTTGATGCTCCGGGCTCGTAGGTGAGCGTGTATTGAGAGCCAAGTTCCTCTGCGATCCGGCGGAACGCGTCTCTCATCATCAAGCCGCCGGGTGTCGCGACAAAGCGTCCGCCCGTCTTCTCCGCAAAAGTCTTTAAAGATCCCTGTCCAGTATTTCGCCCGGTCGGGCCTTGATCGGTCGGCGACATGTCAACCGTATAGATCGTCGCACCAACCGCCAACGCAGCTTTGAGGGCCTTGCTCTCGCTCTTGCCGCTGGCGGTGTCGGCGCCGTCTGAAAGGATGATGATCGCACGCCGCTGTTCCGGCCGCTTTGAGAGCTCATCCGCCGCTTTGTACACGGCGTCGTTCAGCACGGTCGTTCCGTTGGCTCTCAGGTCGTAGGCCGCCTCACGCATGTCACGCGTATTGGAGAAATCCTGCACGAGCCGGACCTTGGAATCGAAATTGTAGATCGCAGTGAAATCAAGCCCGCGCATGTTGTCGAGAAACTGTAACGCCGCCGCCCTAGCGAGCGTGACGCGCTCCTCCATGCTGCCCGAGGTATCGAGAAGGATCACGGCCGCAAACGGCGTCGCCTCGCTGCTGAACGATGCGATCGGCTGCTCGATGCCGTCCTCGAGGATCGTGAACTGCTTTTGCTTGAGGCCTCCGACGGCCTTTCCCAGAGCATCAGTCACCGACGCGTTAACGACGACGATCGACGAATCGACGCTGATCACATCGTCGTCCTGAGCGCTGCAAAATAATACTCCCGAAATGATCAGGACGGCTACAGCGGAGAGTTGTGAAAGGGTCAAAAGTGATCTAGCCACGCAGGTATTGCACCAATCTTAGGATCTCATTCGTCCTGTCGATCGCGGCGGCGGAGACGGTGAAGCGGGAGCTTTTTTTCAACTCCTCAGAGAGGGCGTTGACGCTGTCCTTCAGGGCTTTTAAGGCGTCTACCGTCGATTCCGGCGGCAAGCTTTCCTTGTCAGCGTCGTCATCGCCGCCGAGCTCCTCACGGATCTTCTTTACGAGCTTGCCGATCTCTGAAACCTTCCCTTTCTCCTCGGATGTTAACGTTCGGGCGGTCTGGCTGTCATCGATCTTCTCGGCGAGCTTTACGACATCATCGCCGCGCTTCAACATCTCGTTGAAGTCTTTCTTCTCCTTATCGATGCGCATCTTGATAAGGGCCTCCTGTATTCCCCGAGGAGCCTCATCTTTTTTTTCACCGGGAACAAAAGGATCAGCCGCGGTCTGAGTAAAGGCAGCAGCAGTCCCGAGGGCCAGCACAAAGCAAGTGAGCAATAGAAGCTTGTAAAACACGATGAGCAGTATTAATGGTCCGTGTCGCCCGAAACGTCCGGAGATGTTCCGGTCACGGCCTCGACGAGCTTTGCCAGGAATTCATCCTCGGCGAGCCCTGAGCTCTGTACGGTCCGCCATTCGGACATCAGGCCGTTGCCCGCACGACCCTCGACCTTCGCGTTGACAGAAACGCTGTTATGGACGCCGTCGATCGATTGGATCTCAATCGTCAAAGTATATTGCGCACGCGTCCATGCCGTATCGGCGTAATCGAGGACCGCGTAGTGATTCAACTCGTTGAGCGTTATGACCGAACCTTTAGCAAAAACAAATGGCTGTGTAACGATGATGCCGTCTTTCATTCGCGACGAGGCATCGTCAACGACGATCTTTTGCTCGCGAAGGACATCGACGATTGCCGAGAGCAAGACATCGCGGCGTCCGTTCAGTTTGTACGGATTATCCATACGATTGCGAACCTTTGTCTTTCCCGCACCCCAATCGAAGGAACGTCCAACGTCATTTGTCCGGGAAGTGGTCTTATTGCCCTCTTCCTTGATCTTCTGGGTCTGAGTGTCGATGCCTTTTTGCGCAGCAGCAGGAAAGGCACCGAGGGCGGCAATGGCGGCGATAGTCAGGATCCGTAGGGAGTGCACGACCATAAAACCAATATAAACGATAATGAAGGCCTCCCGAAGCGATAGGATGAGCTATTACGAGGAAAAGTTGTAGCTTCTGCTCACGTTGCGTCGTCTTTACGCTGCATTTCCCAGAGAAGAAGGTGCTTGAGGTAAGCGTGATGGGCTGCAAAACGCGCAATGCAAAACCCTGGAAATCCGTCAAGAAAACCAGCTTTCAAGAGATAGCTATGAAGAAACGCTACTGGTCCGGCCACCGCAACTCCGAACGGGGAAGTTCGCTTTCCACGCTCGAACATCTGCCGGGCTCCAAGCGGAGCGTATCGCGTACCGATCATCTCATGATGATGTGCCGGGCTGTCGACACTGAAATGGAGAATGTCGCCGCGTAGTTTTTCGGCCTTTTCGCCTTCGACGACACGCACGGATTCGTGGATAACGTTGTCGTTCCACCGCGCCCGTTTACGATCAAAGAGCCGCAGCTGCCGGTCGGGGTACCACCCGGAATGCCTTATAGCACGGCCCATGTAGTAGGAGAGACGCGGGATGCGATAACCCGCCGCGAGCGAGGACGCTTTTGTCAGTTTCTGGATCTCGGCTGCAAGCTCGGGCGAAATTCGCTCGTCGGCGTCAAGACTCAGGATCCAATCATTCGCGGCGGCGTCCGTGCCAAATTGTTTCTGCCTCGAAAAGCCGGGCCAGGGATTTACGATGACGCGTGCACCCAAGTCGTGTGCGATCTCGCGAGTCTTGTCTGCGCTCTCGGAATCGATCACGAGCACCTCATCCGCCCATTTCACCGAGCGAATAGCAGCTCCTATCTTGGCTTCCTCGTCGCGCGCGATGATGACAGCTGAGACTTTCATCAATGTGGATTGTCGCAGATGTGGTCGGAAACAAAAAGTGCCGCCTGAAGGCGGCACTTAGAGCAAAACATCGTTCGTTCTATTTCTGATCGAGGGGTGAGGCGACCTGGATGTTGTTGGCACGGAAGGCCGTGGAGGTCGCACGCTGGTGGTCGGCGATCGATTTGTTGTAATCGGTCTCGGCACGTAT
>DASYKW010000019.1:0-13115 GCA_035995005.1 Pyrinomonadaceae bacterium | reverse complement strand
TCGTGATCGATCGCGAGCCGCCTGAGGACCTCGTCGTAACGACGGCAGGCTGGAAGATCGGCCTTCGGATGATTCCAGACAGCGCACTTTTTAAGGCTGACCCTGCAGATCAGCAGTTTATGACGACTGGCGTGCAAGCCGTAAAACCTGCACAGCCAAGCCTTATCACGCAGGGTGTGAATGCGATACAGCCGTCCAGGTTTGCACAAACGGTCACGATCCAACGCCTCGAAGGTGACACCAAAGCTGACATGGATACCTCGCGGTACGAGGACGATCCACCGTCCAAGAAACTAAGCGTCGAGACGCCGATGATCGACTCGCCTGGTCCCCTAGTGCATTTTGCACACGACGAGCGAAATCTCGTCGTCGAGGTACCTTTCAACAGCGGCAAGATCGTGTTCGTGTCAGATCCTTATCTTGTAGCAAACGCCGGCATCGGGCTCGCTGACAACGCGCAGCTTGCGACAAACCTCGTCGCGACATCGACCGGAACGATCGCATTCGACGAGTACCATCAGGGCTACAGCAACGACAGCAACCGATTCCTCCAATTCTTTGCGGGCACGCCCGTGGTGGCGATCTTTCTCCAGGCCGTCATGCTGGTCGCCCTCGTTTTTTATTCGCAAAGCCGACGATTTGCCCGTCCGGTTCCGGAACCAGAACCTGACCGACTTTCAAAACTCGAGTACGTCTCCGCGATGGCGGAGCTGCAACAACGGACGCGCGCCTGGGACCTCGCGATCGAGAATGTTTATGGTGAATTTCGCCGCCGCGCTGCACGCCTGTTCGGTCTCGACATCAAGGACGCGGTGAGCGAGACGCTCGCGAAACGTGCAGCCGAGCGCACTGATCTAAATGCGGCGGCCCTGCGCGATACGTTCTTTAAATGCGAGGAGATCATTCGCGGCGAGCCTACCAACAAGAGCCAGGCCGTCCGGCTGACGGCCGAGATCCGCACGATAGAGCAAAAGCTCGGCCTCAAGCGTGGTGGGAGAGCGGCGAGCTAATGGAAGTCTCAGCCATAATTGTCCTGATCATCATCTTTTTTCTCACAAGTGTCGTGGGCGTTGTGACGGGTAGCAATTCGCTGATCGCCGTGCCGGTCATGTTCCAGTTCGGGATCGAGCCGCGCGTGGCCGTGGCGACGAATATGTTTGCCCTCGTTTTTATGGCGGTCGGCGGAACGATCCCATTCGTCCGGCAGCGCCGGATCGAATACTCCAAGATCTCGCCGTTGATCATTCTGACGATCATCAGCTCGGCCATCGGCGCCTCTTTGGTCGGGATCATCAGCGGCGAGGGCATCAAGCTGATCGTGACTGTGGGCATGATCGTTGTTGCCATCTTCTCGCTACTGCGCCGAAATTCCGGCATCGAGCCGGGGGAGCCGAGGTCGTATGCAAAGCCCTTGACCTATGCGGTCGTCTTCCTCTTAGGTATCTACGGCGGGCTGTTTAGCGGCGGTTATGTGACCGTGTTGACCGCCATTTGCGTCGGAATTTACGGCATGCGATACACCGAGGCCGTCGCCTCGACAAAGCTCGTCAACGTGTTTTCGTCGGGCATTGCGACCATCGTATTTATGTGGCAAGGTTTAGTAGATTATCGCTTGGGACTGATCTTGGGAGTAACGATGTTCGCCGGAGCATACGTCGGGGCGCACTATGCGACAAAACTGAACGACCTCTGGCTGAGGCGCGTTTTCCTCGCGACGATCCTGCTGCTGGCGGTCAAGACCGCGTACGATCTGATATAGATGTTGACTCACACACCGTCCACCACCGCGCAGATATTGAATGAGCTTCGCAAGACCATCGTGGGTCAGGACGAGGCTATCGAACAGATCCTCGTCGCCCTTTATGCCGAGGGGCACGCCTTGATCGAGGGCGTCCCAGGCACTGCAAAAACGCTGATCATAAAGACGCTTGCACACATCATCGGAGCCGGTTTCTCGCGGATACAGTTTACGCCTGACCTGATGCCGTCGGACATAACGGGCACGAATGTCTTCAGCATGCAGACGTCGGAATTCAGCCTGCGGCAGGGGCCGATATTTACGGACATTTTGCTCGCCGACGAGATCAATCGCACACCGCCAAAGACGCAAGCCGCGCTGCTTGAGGCGATGGAAGAGCGTCAGACGACGATCGACGGCGAACGCTATCCGCTGTCCCCGCTTTTCACCGTGCTAGCGACCGAGAACCCGATCGAGTACGAAGGGACATATCCCCTACCCGAGGCCCAGCTCGACCGCTTTCTGATGAAGATCCTGATCGACTACCCGGCCAAGGCCGAGGAAGAGGAGATCGTCGCCAGATGGGACGCGGGATTTAACTCGCGGCATCTCGAACAGGTCCAGATAGCGCAATTACAGGACCGATCCGCCATTCAAAATTGTCGTCGCGAGGTCCGCGAGATGCGGATGGAGCCCGGTGTGCAAAAGTACATCGTTGAGGTCGTTCGCCGCACGCGCGAGCATCCGACGGTCCTTTACGGCGCGAGCCCTCGTGCGTCCGTAGCTTTGCTGCTGTGCTCCAAGGCACTTGCGGCGATCCGCGGCCGCGAATTTGCCACGCCCGACGACATTCGCGATGTCGCGGCACCCGTGCTCCGGCATCGTCTGGCACTGCGCGCGGAGGCCGAGCTCGACGGAGCCACAACCGACGCCGTCATCAGCGATATCCTAAAAACAGTAGAAGTTCCGCGCTAGAAAGTTACTCAGGCTGGCCATCGCCCGGCTTCTTTGCCGGCGGCTTTGTCGCCGTATTTGCGGGCGGTTTTGAGTTTGACGGCAAAGGTGTAGCCTGCGGTTTTGGCGTAGGTTTTGGGTTTGCGGTGTTGGCGTTTGCTGAGCCTCGCGGCGGTTGTATGGGTCGTGCGTTGGGGTCATTCGCACCCGGGCACGTGACGACCTCACCCGTCTCAAATCGGGTACAGACGCCGGTCAAGATATCCTTCCTGATCGTCTCGACGCGATCGCCTGGCATAAAAGGGCTTGTGCCGTTTGGATCGCCGCTCACACGTCCGCCCGGTGGCACGGTCTGAGGTGCGCCGGGCGGTGGCGCACCGCCATTCGCCCAAGCGTTATAGGCATCGCCTCCTGGCGTGCCTATAACGCTGCCCGCGAGCGGACCAGTCGTATATCCCGGCACGAGAGCTGCCGTGTTGGAGTTTGATGCAGCCATGATCTCCTCGGGAGTCATATCGGCCGGGAGTTTGGCAAGAGCCTCTTCCTGAGCACCCGTCGCGGAGCCGATCGGCTGGACGGGAAGGCTGCCGGCATCTGCCTGAAGCGATGCCGTAACATCCGTTTGTCGCGTTTTCGTCCCGTATATCAGGGCTCCCGCAAGTAACAGAATCCCTGCCGCAACAACGGCAGCGGTCTGCCACGTCGGGCGTTTCGCGACCATCGACGCGTCGGCGGTCACTGCTGCGCCGAGACGCGTGCCAAGAAGGTCGAGGTCCTCCGCGAAGGCCGTCATGGTCTGATAACGGCGTTCCGGATCAGCGGCCATCGCGCTCAATATGATCGGCTCGATCTCGGGATTCAGATCTTTGCGAAAAGCCGACAGCGGCGGCGGAGGTTCGTTCTCCTGCTTCGCCTTTATCTCGGCCGCCGAGTCGCCCTCATATGGCCGCACGCCGCTGACCATTTCATAGAGCATCACGCCGAGAGCATAGACATCCGAACGCACGTCGGTCGTGGAAAAATCGCCGAGCTGCTCGGGCGCGAGATATCGCGGATCGGCGTCGCGGCTTATATTTGTCTTATCTCCGCCGACGCCGTAAACCTTTATATCTACGTCACTTACAAAGATACTTAAGGGTGATAAATGACCGTGGATCACGCCCTTCTCGTGTGTCGCCGCGAGCCCTGCGGCGACAGCCTTGGCGATCTTGATGGCTCGTTTCTCGTCCATCGCAGGACCGGTCTCAGCGTCGACGAGCGTCTTGCCGTCCGTGTCCTCAAAAACCGCGTAGCTCATGTTTTTTTGGTCCGTGCCAAAGTCGTTGAGCTGAAGAATGTTCGGATGCGACACGGTCGACGCAGCACGGGCCTCGTCGATAAAGCGTTTTGACCAGCGAGCGTCGATCGCGAGCGCCGTGGGCAGCAATTTGACGGTCACCGGACGGTCCATGATCTCGTGCTGCGCATGGTAAAGATCGCCGGCATCACCCTCGCGGATAAGCTCGCCGATGCGGTATTTGTCCGCGATCAATTTTCCTGTAAGTTCCTCGGTCATTACTGTTTAGAACGCCTAAACGCTGCGCAAGTTGCAGGTAAAGGATAGCAAAAACAAAAGCGGATGAGACACTTAACGCCTCATCCGCTTGAATTCGATCCGCGTATACTTACGGCTTGAGTACGACGAAAACGATAAGCAGTGCGAAAAGCACCAGGGACTCGATCAGAGCGAGCGCGATGATCATCATCGTCTGGACGGTTCCAGCTGCACCAGGGTTGCGAGCGGCGCCCTCAGCGGCACGCGAGCCGACGAGGCCCTGGCCTATACCGGCGAGACCGGCCGCAAGGCCAAACCCGAGGCCCGCTCCGAGTGCCTTGTTACCGGCGACATAGGACTCGTTATAACCTGCTGCTCCGGCCTGTGCCATTGCGGCGACAGCCGAAACTGCGATCGCGAGTGTCGTAAAGAAAACGTACTTAAGTCTATTCATTTGTTATCTCCTCTTTTTATATATTAAGAAGACATCGATCGCCGTCGTTCTCTCGCGGGTATTATTTCGCCTCATTTCCGGTATGCCGTGGATTTTATACTCCCAAAGAGTCCACGGCTCCTGTCGTGCGGGCATGCACTATGTGCGAGAAGCCGGCCTCGATCGCTGTCTTGTCAAAGTGGCGGAGTACAAGCTGCAGCTTGCTCCTTATAGTAGATCCCAGGCTAACGCCCGGAATCCAAACTTATGCTGCTGCCGTCTCAGGATGAGCGTGATCATTCGCGTGCTCAGGCCCGTGATCGTCGTGCGGGGCATGACTGACCTCACCGATATAGATCATCGAGAGCAACGTGAATACAAACGCCTGGACGAAGGCCACAAAGACGCCTAATAGTGTCAGCGCGAGCGGTACGCCAATTTGCGTGAAAGGCGGAGCGAGGTTCGTGATCGACTCAAACACCTTTTCATCCGAGAACATATTCGCGAATAGTCGAACGCCCAGAGTAAACGGCCTGATGGAATTACTTATCAGTTCGATGACAAAGATAAGCGGCGTTACAAAAAGAGCGATACCCAACGGCAGCTTAGGCCCGGCGAAATGCTTTAGATGGCCAAAAAGACCGTTCTCGCTGATGCCGACGTAGTTGTAGTAAACGAAGGACGAGATGCCGAGTGCAAATGTCACGTTCACCGACGCCGTCGGCGACCAGAACAGCGGAAACTGTCCCATCAGGTTAGAAACCAGGATCAAGATGCCGAATGTCGCCACGACCGGAAAATGTCTTGCTCCGTGATCTCCGATGATCGAGCCGATCATATCGCGGACCGCGAGATAACCTGACTCGAGGGTAAGCTGGCCGCCGCGTGGGTCGTCCTCGCTCAGCTTGCCCTTGAGCAGGCTGACCACAAAAACCGTCAAAAGGCACGCGATCACAAACATGATCGTGTACCAAGGTATGGCATTCTCGGGAGAATATGGCGCTCCGAATACCTGCGCAGCGGTCGTCCCAAATTTCGAAAAAACGTACTTGTTCCAGAGCGGCTCTGTGTAGGCCACCTCGAAGCGATACATGGGCTCGCCCAGATAGTGGTTTATGAACTGTACGATGAGAGGTGCTTCGTGTGCCTCTTCTGCAAATAGAAACATGTCGTCTATAAAGAAGTCTTAAAAATACTCTTCAACCCTTGCAAAACAACCGCGATCGCAAATGACCCAAGTCCCGCTATAACCGCCTCGACCGGCAGAATATTCCACCACCATATCCCGAAAACCACTGCTCCGATGACGAAGTAGCGAAACACGTACTTCATCGCCAGTATCGACGTCGTCGCCGTGATCGGATCGACCAGCACGGCCCGGGTCGAGCTGTCGAGCCAGCGGTAATTCAGCCACGCAAGCAGGCCGCCAACCAGAACGCCTATTCCAGCTCTTTCGCCCGCAAATACTAGGCCGATCATCGCCATTAAGGCAATAATGCCCAGCATTATCAGCAGTATTACGCGGCTCGCGCCACGTACTTCCGCCTCGGTTGTCAACGGCTCGTTCAACTCGCCCATTGCAAACCGTATATTTTACTAAGGATCGGCAGGGAATTCAAAACGGCCCGTCATCCGGAGGCATAAGCGGCTTTTCGGCGGGTCCGCCCTTCGGATCATTGTAGATACGCCCGGTTATGCGAAAGAACTGCACAAAACCGATGATCGCACCAAGTAACACGCCGCCGACAAGGCCCCAGGGCTTACTTCCGAGCACGATGTCGGCACCCCAGCCCAACAGCAGCATAAAGGCTACCGAAGCAAAAAACGTGATCCCGGCTGAGTAGGCGAGGCCGCTGCGACGGGCAGATTGTTCGGTCGTCTCAGGTGTGTAGTAGGGCGAGGAAATGATCGGTTCCTCGCGCCGGGGCTCGTCCGTCCAGACGTCGTCGTTCGGCTTTTCGTCGGGGTCGTTGAGGCCGAGTCCGTTCATCTGCTCGCAATAATGACAGTTTCGGTTGGCGATTTCAATTCGTACGTAGTCCCGCGCCACGTCATTCGGCGTGAGAGAAGCGCGGCAATCGAATTGTATAGAAATAGCAGCGGCGACAAGGCCCAAAGAGTATTCTGCGTCCAGAGTTGACGCTTGAGTTCGCGCCTGTATTGCGGCAACGCCAAACGCACGGCGTCGAGCCGAAGCCATGCTTTACCGATACTAAAAGCACTGACCCAAACGAGTGTGCCGACCGCCGACCAAAAGGCGACGTCGCTGACCGCGAGCACTAGCATCAGGAGCGATGCGAGCAGAACGCCGTTAAAAAGAAGCGTCCCGATAAGCGTCATCACCCATAGCGGCGTCGCATACACTCGCGTGATCTTCATTTGCCGCGTGGTAAATTCGAGCAGCTCGCGGAACGTGCAATTCTCGACCGTGGCCGTCAGGGCCTGTGGAACGTGGACGATGGGCAAGCCCGCCGCCTGCATCGTCCGTGTCACGGCAAAATCGTCCGAGAGAGTGCCAAGCCATTTTTCCCGCATGCCGATCCGTTCAAAAATGTCGCGCCGCATCGCCATCGAGCCGCCCCAACAGAAATTGGACTTAGTATTCGGCCCGAGGGCTGAGGCGACGGAGGAATTCCATACCGAGCGCATTTCGGAGGCAAAGGTCGGCTTTTCGGAGATGAACCATCGATAACCTGTCGTCGCCCCGACACCTGTATCTTCTAGCGGTGCAACAAGATACCGCAGCCACACTGGCGAAACCCGAGTGTCGGAATCCACAAAAACAAAGACCTCGGACCGCTTGTCGGCGTGCAATACAGCCTCGCGGAGATTCTCGACCTTTTGAGCAGAAACTACGGCTTTAGCCGCGGTCATGAGTTTTGTTAAAACCTGGTCGCTACCGCTCGACATCCGGGCATGTTCGATCACCTCGACGGCCAGATCAGCCGCGTCGTCCACAACAAACACTATCTCGTAGTTTGGAAATTCCTGTTGCAGAAGCGACGCAAGATTCCCCTCCATCCCTTCGTCAACCCCGCGACAAGGAGCGATCACGGTTACGAATGGCGTCCAAGTCGGGACCGGTTTCGCAAGCTCCCGCTTGAAGAAATGAAGATAGGTAAACCCGCCGCGCAGCGACTTGAAACTCAGCCATACCAGGATCACCGCAAGGATCAGAAAGATCTCGATCATCCGCGCCCCTTGATCAATGGCTCGATGTATTTGAGCGTCTTATCGACGGCGCCGCGGTTGTCGAGCATCGCCGCCGCCGCGTTCCGGCCGAGCTCGGTCCGCTTCGCCTCGTTGCTCAGAAGGTCGGTGAACTCCTCACGGAGACGCTCAGAGATCTGAGACTCGTCCGTTGCGATAGGAGTCTGCCGTAGAGCTTTTGTTCGAAGAAGCTCGTCGACCACCGCCGAAAAATTCTCCGTGTAAGGGCCAGTAACGATCGCTTTTCCAACCGCCGCCGGCTCAAACACGCTCTGTCCTCCGTGCGGAATCAGACTGCCGCCGACGAAAACTATCTCGGCCAGCGGATAGGCGAAGCGCAGCTCCCCGACAGTGTCGAGCAGTATCACATCCGCCGAACGGTCGGCGTCGGACCGCGGTGACGTCCTTTTTACAAAGGTGTAAGAGCTTTTTATCAGCAGTCGCTCCACCGAGTCGAATCGCTCGGGGTGGCGCGGAACGAGCATCAGACGACACAAATGGGGCTCGCTCTCAAGGGCTTCAAGGACGTACCTTTCCTCCGGATCGTGCGTGCTCGCCGCGAGGATCAAAGGCCTTTCAGGGCTGATACCAAACCGTTCGCGAAACTCCCGCGTCAACGCATTCTCCTTGACGGCGAGGTCGTGATCGAATTTCAGATTCCCAATGACCTTGACCTTGCTGCCTCGGATCCCGAGCGCCATCAGGCGAGTGGCGTCGGCGTTCGTCTGCATCAGGGCGAGATCGACATAGCCGAGCAGGCGTTTCATGAAGCCTTTGATCCAGGTGTAACGCTTGAATGACCGTTCGGACAGGCGGCCGTTGACGACAACTACGCGCGCGTTCGACTTGTATGACAGTCGGACGAAATTGAACCAAAGCTCAGTCTCGGTGAGCAGCACCACGCCTGGCTGGATACGTTTGAGAAACCGTTTGACCGCGAATTTGAAGTCGAAAGGGAAATAAACGATCAGGTCCGCAACATCTTTATATGCTTCATTTGCGACCTGTTGGCCGGTCTTTGTCGTTGTCGACACCACGAGAGCAACGTCCTGAAATGTGTCTTTTAATCTCCGGGCGAGTGGCAGTGCGGCATTTACTTCGCCAACGGAAACGCAGTGCAACAGCACGACGTGACGGCCTGCTGCGTCAAAGTCAGGAACGAGACCCAGTCTTTGCTTGAAACCGGCGGCGTACTTGCCCTTTGTTATCGCGTCGTATAGAAAACGCGGGCTTAGGATGACGAAGCCCAAGGCAAGAGCGATGTTGTAGATGAAAGACATCGTTAGTCTGGGAAGTCGAGAAAGTCCTTGTCAAAACTTCCCAGACTTCCGAGACTGACCGGACTTTCAAGACTATTTTACGCGTTCCATATACCGCGCCTCGGTCGGATTGACGCGGATCTTTTCGCCCTCGACGATAAACGGCGGGACCGAGACCGTGACTCCGTTCTCGAGGGTTGCGGGCTTGTTCGAGTTCGATGCGGTCGCACCTTTGAGCGGCGGATCGGTGCGGCTGACGGTCAGCTCCATCACGGCCGGCAGCGTGACGCCGATCGGATTGCCGTTGTAAAACTCGACCTCGATCGTAAGGTTCGGCATTAGCCATTGGGCCGAGTCGCCAAGCTCCTCCTCGGTGAGTGAGACCTGCTCATAGCTATCGTTATTCATGAAATGATGATGCGAGCCGTCCGAGTAGAGGTAATCCATCTTGTGCTGCTCCAGCGTGATCTTCTCGAGCGTGTCATTCGATCGAAAGCGGTACTCGAACGAGCTGCCCGTTATGAGGTTCCGCAATCTCGCCTGCACCATCGCGCGAAGGTTGCCAGGCGTGTGATGGTGAAATTCCATCACCTTGACGGGTGCACCCTCGTGGAGGATCACCATTCCTTTCCTGATATCGTTTGCCGAAATAGCCATAGCGTCTCATTAGGTGCCGGCCAGTCCGGACACGAAACATACAGTCTAGTTTTCGCCTCTCGACTTGTCTAGCGGGGGCGGTTTCGTAGTATCATCCGTCAAGTTTGCCGGCCACGTTATGAGCGATAAGAAAGGGTTTCAGATCGAGCGGATCGTGTTTTTCAGCGATGCTGTTTTCGCCATTGCGATCACGCTGTTGATCATCGAGGTAAAGGCGCCGATCTTTGACGCCGACACGACACCATCGCATGCTTTCCGGGAATTCCTGCACCTTGTTCCCGAGTTTGTCGGCGTCCTGATCACTTTCGCGCTTATCGCGATGAACTGGCGCCGAAACCACCAGCTTTTCGGGATCCTTGACGATTACAACGCCAGCCTCATCACGCTCAACTTGATGACACTCGCGGCGGTGATCTTCCTGCCGTTCAGCACGTCATTTATCGCCAAGAATTACGCGATCTTTTGGACGTCACCGGTAACGCTGCCTCTCGTGATCTATAGCTTTAATAACCTCGCGTGTGCGTTTCTTAGCTGGCGGCTTTTTAAGTACGCGCTAGATCCGGAAAACAAGCTCTTTGATCCCGCAAAGACGAAAGAGGACACCGCACGTTTGACGCTTGAAGTCGGTTATGCGGCCGGTGTATTCGTGATTACTACTATTGCGGCGTTCTTTGGGCCTTTTGTCACTCTGCCGTGCTTTGCGTTGTTTGCGTTCGAGCCAATGTTTCTCAAATGGCGGCTAAAAGAAAAGGCTACTTGACCGTGATCTTGAGCTTGAACCGTCCGCGAAACGGATCTGCCTTCAAGCATTCGGTAACAGTTATCTTGTAATCGCCAGCGGCAGTCGGATCGACTTCGACCACGCTGTGACAGGACATGTCCATGTCCTGCTCCCAGTCCACGCCCTTTGGGGCCTCTACCAAGACGGTTATGTGATGGCGGCCGACATTTCCCGTCGAAAGGACCTGACCTTTTCGAACGCGAATAACGTAAGTTCTCTCGCCCTTACAGCCGTTGAGCGTGCCGGTAACAACGGTTGATGTCGCACCGCGCTTGAACGTGATACGAGTCGGTTTTTGGCCGAATGTGACGATTGCGGATGCGGCTACAATCAGCATGACCCCGATCGCGATTGATAATTTCTTCACGCCCACATTTTTCATCTTGTTCACCTTTTACTTTTTGAACGGCAGCGGCGGCGGCTCCTGGCCCTCCGGCGGCGATTCCTTGTTCATACTCTGGTAGATCGATGTTATCTGATCGATCCATTTCTTCGCATCGGGGTTTGACGGGTCGGCCTTGAGCGCCCGACGGTAATCGCCCAGTGCAGCCGCATATTGTCGAGCCTGAGTGAGAGCGTCCGCACGCTTGTAATAAGCATCGCCGACGGCCTTTTTGGCGGCCGCGTCAGTCGGTTTGGCGGTTAAGGTCTTTTCGGCCGAGACAATCGCAGCGTCATAGCTGCTCGTATCGATGGCATCGCCGCCCTGCGACCATTTCGATTTCTCGCCGGTTGGCACGGCTCCCGGCGGATTGCCGCCCTCGGTCGTATGGGCGATAGCGGTCTGCGGCCGTTCGTTCGCGGGAATATTCGACCCCGGGGCGTTAGAATTCTCAGCCGTTGGCCGCGGAGCACTGCCGCACGCGGCAAGTAAGCAAGTAAGAGTTGTCAGGATGATCGGTCGCATAAAATAGGGCGGGCATTCAGAGCCCGCCCGTCTATATTGCCTCAAGAGTCCGACGCGGACAATCAGGGATTCGCGACAAAGTCCTCATCTGCGAGGGTGTCGATGACGCTGATGATTCGGGACTGGAACGTCCAGCCCTTGCTTACGACGCGGGCGGAGTAGCCGTGTCCCGACTCGATCGCGTCAAAGTTGTAGTAGCCGAACGAGTTTGTAAGGGCGACCATCGGTACGTCGTCAGGGCCTGTCAATATTACGCGTGCTCCCTTGATCGCATACCCGCCCGTCGTCAGTACACGTCCCGAGACGCTAACATGTGCCGCCGTCGGAGCTGAGAAAAAGATCCCCACTACCACGGGATCGTGGTCGGCTGCCCGATACGGCGAAGCGGGCTGGAATACCACGCGAGGCGGAGCCAACGCTGATCCATCCGGCTTTTCTTCAAACGCGGCCTCGCCGACGTCCTTGATCTCGTCGTTGTAGTCGAAGAGGTCCGATTCGTCTGCGTTGATGTGCCATACGGCCGCGCCCGTGACCTGGGGCGAGAGAGTCGAGTTGGCAAAGCCATAGTCCAGATGCCCGATCTGGCCGCCGGATACGTACGAGTATGCGGTCGGAGCCTTGTCGGTATAGCCGGCGGCACCAAGATTGGTTACCGGGACTTCCTTAGCATACGAGTTAAAATCGCCAAGCAAGAGCACGTCCGGATCGCCTGCTGCCGGAACTACGGTGCCGGATATCCAGTTGATAAGGCGCGTTACCTGCCCGGTCCTTGTGGAATTGAAGCAGCCCTGGCCATCTCCGGCATCAACGTCGGCACCGGTCGCCCCGGTGCAGTCTCTGGACTTCAGGTGGTTTGCAACCACCGTAAACCGCTGGCCGAATGCGACGTTTGCCGCGTCGACCACGTCAAAGGTCTGTGCCGTTGGCGGGTTATTATGCACTGGGTCGAGATCGACGAGCGGCGAGCCGACAGGTGAGAGTATGCCGGTCCGGTAGATCTGCTGCACTCGGACAGCGTCGGTCCCAAGCGTGCCGCCGGTGTTCACAAAAGTATATGGATGAGTCCCGCCGCAACTGCTGTTGATCGCACCAAGCAGGTCGTTGATAGTTACGCTCGCGGTGTTCTCCAGCTCCATAAAGGCGAAAACATCCGCATTAACCGCGCAGACCACGCGGGCAAGCCGGTCGCGCTGCCGAGTGAGCTCTGCGACGCTGTCGGCACCGCGGCAATCCTGCGTGCCAGACGGAGCGCATGGGCCACTGGAATTGCTCGTGGTATCTATCGTCGTGAAGTAGTTCTGCAAGTTCATGCTCGCAGCCTTGATCGAACCGCCGACGGCCGGAGGTGTCGCCGGACGCGGGTTGGCGACGGTGAATGTCGCCGGAGTCGCCAAGGACGGACGGATCCGCCATGTTGCCGCGCCAGAACCAGGCGAAGCGAAATCGAGGACACCCGTTAACTGGTCGACCTGGTCGCCGCCGCGGAAGAAATCTACTCCCTGGGTACCTACCGAGAAGCCGCCGTTCGCCCGCGGATAAAAGACTGATTGGCTGCCATCCGGGCTCCCAAGATACGACTCCTGCGTGTTGTTGTCATCGTCCAGGATGACGCGGCGGTGATCGAGACCGTCAAGAAACGCGG
>DASYKW010000018.1:0-5455 GCA_035995005.1 Pyrinomonadaceae bacterium | reverse complement strand
CGCGCTGCAGACCGGCACCCGCGGGTGCCGTCATTCGCCGCACGATCTTGCCGTCTGAGTCTGAGATGGTGAGCACAACAGCGGGCGGCGTCTCCTCGGACTCGGTCCTCAACTCATCGATCGATGGGTAGTGGAACGGCTGTTTTTTCTTCTCAGCCTCCTTTTCGGCATCCTGTCGCTTTTGCTTCAGCGTCTTCGGCGCTTCTTTGAGAAAGTATGTAAAGGTCGCACCGTATGCCGGATTGGGCGCGGTATAGAATGATGCTCCCTGCGAGCCGGCGAACGACGTGTTCGCACGGTTGTACATCAACGCGTCCTTTACTGGGAGCAGCATGGACGGGTTCTGCGTTAGGGCTTCCTTCTTCGCGGTGCGCAGGGGCGAGTAGTCGTCGAGAACATAGAAGCCTCGTCCAAAGGTCGCCAGTACAAGGTCGTTCTCGATCCGCTGTACCGCAATGTCGCGGATCGCGATCGTCGGGAGGTTGCCCTTCAGCTGGACCCAACGCGTGCCACCATCCTGCGTAAAGTACAACCCGAATTCCGTACCGACAAAGAGCAAATTTGGGTCGACATGGTCCTCTGCGATCGCGTAGAGCGATCCTCGCTCAGGCAGCTTGGAGGTTATCGAAGTCCAGGTGCGTCCCTTGTCCATACTTTTGAGAATGTAGGGTTTGAAGTCACCGTTCTGGTGGTTGTTAAGGAGGGCGTAGACAGTGTTCTCGTCATACCGCGACGCAAGCACGCGGGCGACGTAAGACATATCCGGGACGCCCGGGAACTTGTCGATCTTTCGCCAAGTCTTGCCGTCGTCCTCCGTCACCTGGATCAGTCCGTCATCGGTCCCGACGTAGATAAGCCCGGCCTTCTTCGGTGACTCGGACAACGCAGACGCGTTACCGTAGAGGGCCGTCGAAACATTCTTCTCAATCGCGTCTGGGCCCCAGATCTTGCCCATGACCGGAAGAGCGTTCCGATCGAGACGGCGAGTGAGATCACCGCTGATCACCGTCCAGTCATCGCCGCCGTTATCGCTTTTGAACAGCTTGTGCCCCGCGAAATAGAGCCGCGTGTGCGAATGCGGGCTGATGATAAATGGCGTGTCCCAGTTATACCTCTGCGACTCCACGCCCTTGCCCTCGATCGGGTCGATGCTGACGCGATCGCCCGTCCGCTTATCAAAGCGAACGATCCCGCCATTCTGGCTCTCGGCGTAGACGATATTCGAGTCGGTCGGATCGACGACGGAATGAAATCCATCGCCGCCATTCGTTGCATACCAGTCGGAATTGACGATGCCCGACGCGTTCCTCGTCCGCGCAGGCCCACCCAGAGAGTTGTTGTCCTGGGTCCCGCCGTAAACGTGGTAGAAGGGGACGTTGTTGTCGACGTCCACGTCGTAAAACTGCGCGATCGGCAGGTTTGATTTAAAGTTCCAATTAGAGCCACGATCAAAGCTCTCGTAAATGCCGCCGTCACATCCAACTAGCAAGTGATCGGTATACTGCGGATCGACCCAGATAGCGTGATTGTCGACGTGTTTGAGCCTTTCGCCGAGAGGACGCTGTGTTCGTCCCGCGTCGTCGGAAACCTGAAATATGACGTTCGGAATATAGATGCGATCGACGTTCTTCGGGTCCGCGACGATCTGCGCGTAATACATCGGCTGCGCGATGCTCGGGCTAGTCCTCTCCCAAGTCGCACCTCGGTCGTTCGAGCGAAATATTCCGCTCGCGGTGCCGGTTGCTTCAACCGTCGCATAGACCACGTTGGTATCTACAGGTGAGACCGCTAAACCAATGCGACCAAGATCGCCCGGCGGCAGGCCTGACCTGAGCTTTGTCCAGGTATTGCCGCTGTCGACCGACTTGTACATCGCGCTCTCAGGTCCGCCGTTAATAAGCGTGAAGAAGTGTCGCCTACGCTGCCACGTGGCTGCGTACATCACGTCCGGATTGCTCGGGTCGATCACGACATCGGTCGCGCCGGTATTCTCGGTTCCGGGAATGACGGCCTTCCAAGTTTTGCCGCCGTCGATGGTCTTATACAGACCTCGTTCGCCGCCCGGTGACCACAGCGGGCCTTGGGCCGCGACAAAAACCACGTTGCTGTCGCGAGGATCGATCACGATCCTGCCGATATGCTCGGACGTCTTCAGACCGACATTCTTCCAGCTTTTGCCGCCGTCGTCCGAGCGATAAACGCCATCACCGTAGCCGACGCTTCGCTGGCTGTTGTACTCACCGGTGCCGACCCAGACGGTCGAGGGATTTTTTGGATCCAGAGCGATCGCTCCGATCGAATAAGAACCTTCACCCTCGAAGACCGCAGTCCACGTCGTCCCGTTATTAACCGTCTTCCAAACGCCGCCGGACGCGACCGCGACGTAGTATCTCGAATTGTTCGTTGGGTCTACGGCGAAGGCATTTACGCGTCCCGAGGTGACCGCCGGACCGATCGAACGAAACTTAAGTCCCGCGTACGCGGCCGAGCCGGCAGGGTCCGGTGTTGGCGTCGCCGTCGGACTGACACTAGCCATCGGGCTTGGGTTTGCCGAGGGCGTCGGTGCCGTACTCGCGGTCGGTGACGGCACCGGCGTAACGTCAGGCGTTGGCGATGGCCGCTGAGCTGCGACGACACCGACAATAATTGTAAAAAAGCACAGGAGACCGCTAAGACGACTTAGAAAGTTCACGATTGACACTCCTCGACCAGGAAAATATTACTGCCGCGTAGTAGAACGGAATTATCAGGGTTTAGCCGATAAATACCAAGCGTTCGTAATACTCGAACCCGCAGGAAAAGTTCACGCCTTACGAAACTGGGCTATAATTCGGCAGATTCCAGGGCGACGCTCGTCGAAAAGAAGGACACACGGACCCCGAAGACAGCGAGTGCCAATTTCGCATACCAGGTTTGGCTATGAACGAAACGATCCAACATCCAGACGGACGGGTTGAATTGACGCCCGCAGCTCACGACGAGATCAGATCGTCGTCACTTTTCAACGAGGACCTGGCTCCCGTTCCGGTCGCGAAGCGCAACTGGACGACGTACAACTACGCGGCACTTTGGGTCTCGATGGCGCACTGTATCCCGACGTACATGATGGCGTCGGGGCTGATCTCGGCGGGTATGAATTGGTGGCAGGCGCTGTTTACGATACTGCTTGGCAACACCATCGTCCTGATGCCGATCTTGCTCAACTCGCATCCGGGCACGAAGTACGGCATTCCGTTTCCAGTGTTCGCTCGAGCGAGCTATGGAACGGTTGGCTCGAATCTTCCCGCCCTCATGCGTGCGATCGTGGCATGCGGATGGTTCGGTATCCAGGCATGGATCGGCGGCCAGGCGCTGCAGACATTCTTTGCAGCTTTTATTCCGGGATGGCAAGACCTTCTCGGCGGACCGGTCGGAGGGCACAGTATCACAGAGTGGCTGTCGTTCCTCCTGTTCTGGGGGCTGAACATCCTGATCATCTTTCGCGGGATGGACCTGTTGAGAATGGTCGAAAATTGGGCTGCTCCCTACGTGCTGGTGATGACGGCTTTACTGCTCGGTTGGATCCTGTATCAGGCCGGCGGTGTCGGATTCCTGCTTAACGAGCCAGGAAAATTCCATACCTTTGGGGAGTTTTGGCCCGTCTTTATTCCTTCGCTGACGGGCATGATCGGCTTCTGGGCGACGCTGTCGCTCAATATGCCGGATTTCACGCGATTTGGCCGGAGTCAGCGCGAACAGGTCGTCGGCCAGACGGTCGCTTTGCCGACGACGATGGTTCTTTTCGCCGCGATGGGTGTGCTGATCACATCGGCGGCGACCGTAGTGTTTCCGCACATGAATCCGGCCGACGCGTGGGATCCCGTAAAGCTCGTCGGGCAGTTCTCTCAGCCGGTCGTTGTGGCGATCTCGATGTTCACGGTGGTCGTCGCGACGCTCTCGGTGAACATCGCCGCCAACGTCGTCTCGCCGGCGAATGATTTTGCGAACGCGTTCCCTAAGTTCATCTCCTTTCGTCTGGGTGGTCTCATTACCGGGATTATTGGTATCCTGATGCAGCCCTGGAAATTACTGGCTGATCCGTCGGGTTACATTTTTGGCTGGCTTGTGGGCTACTCAGGCGGACTCGGCTCGATAGCCGGTGTACTGATAGCGGATTACTGGCTGATAAGGCGAAAAGAGCTTGTGCTCGGCGACCTCTACCGAACGAAAGGCTCTTACGCGGGCTGGAACTGGCGTGCTGTCGCCGCAACGCTGTTGGGCTGTTTTTTTGCGTGGATCGGGCTGCTCGTTCCGCCGCTCAGGCCGCTGTATGATTACGGATGGTTCATCGGTTTTGGCGTTGCGTTCCTGACCCACTGGTCGCTGACGAAGGCTGCTTCGCCCACCAAGGCTGTCGCTGAATAGCCAGTTTATTTAAATGAAAAATACGATCAAGATCGCCATTATCATTACGGCCGTCGCATTCGGAGCTCTCGTTTTTGTTACGAGAAGGCCAACCGCTCAAACCCAGCCATCGCTGCCGCAGGTCGTAACGGCTGGACAGCGGTTCAAGAACATCAAGGTGCTCGGCGACATGCCAGCGGACCAGCTGGGAAAAGTGATGAATCTTTTCGCGCAGTCCCTCAACGTTGATTGCGCCTTTTGCCACAACACTAAGGATTATTCGGCTGACGAGAAAAAAGAAAAACAGACGGCGCGCCGGATGATCCAGATGACCTTCGATATAAATAAGAATAGCTTTGGCGGACGGACACAGGTAAGCTGCAATACTTGCCACAACGGTCACGAGCATCCTGTTTCCGCGCCCAATCTCTGGCCACCGGCGGAAGCCGCAGAGTTGAAGCAGCCCGATCCTAAGCCTACAGGGGACCAGATCCTCGCAAAGTATCAAGCCGCGGTTGGCAGTAGGGAAAAGCTAGCCAAGATCACCTCGCGCTATATTACCGCGAGCCGAATCGAGCCTGACGGCACCACCGAACCCGAGGTGCTATGGCAAAAAGGAAAGAGCCTTAGTATTGCAACGACATATCCCAAGAATGTTGTCATCACCGAGGGTTATGACGGGACATCGGGCTGGAAGGCATCTAGTCTCGGGTCCGCCCTTCATTTGCAGGCGGACGACCTCGCGCAGATCACACGGTTCGCGCAAATTCTCTTTAACCCGGACTTGATGTCCGTGTACACAAAGCTCGATTTCCGGTTCGCCGATCAGATCGACGGTAAACCGGTCTATCTTGTTACGGCCACTACCGCTGACAATCAGGTCGATCGCCTGTATTTCGATTCGGGCACCGGTCTTCTGATTCGGCGGCAGTCCACCGTTCGTACCGTGCTGGGCCCGTTCGTGTACCAGTGGGATTATTCGGATTACAAAGACTTCGGTGGCGTTAAGATCCCGACCACGATCAAGTTCGCGCAGCCCGGTGTTCGCTTTACAAGAAAGCTGACAAAGGTC
>DASYKW010000017.1:0-8858 GCA_035995005.1 Pyrinomonadaceae bacterium | reverse complement strand
ACGCACACGCGGCTCGATTTCGTTCCGCTTTGCCGCGATCGAGCACCACGTGCCAAATCGATAATCGACATTACCAGGTTGTACGTATGTGATCGTCTGAAAATCCTTAACGCCGGAATAGCGGGACCTGCACAAGGAATCTAGCTCGGCGAGATCGGCCATAGCCTTTTGCCACTCGGGTGGGTGGACCAGGCCGCCGATGAAGGTAAATTGCGAATCGTAAAAATGGGCGAACTGCGAGACGCTCTTTCTATACGTCGGCGCTGCCTCGGCGGCGAAGGCCTTTTGCATCGGATCGGCCATCCACTCTGCGACCGACGCCTTGAGCTTTGGCGAGCTCATAGGCAAGGTGATCACCTGATCGTCCATATTGCCGAAACGGACGCGAACATTTCCGCCACTCACCGCTTCGACCTTGCCGTTCACCCATTCCTGTCCAAAACAGAAGCATTGATACTTGACCTCGTCGCCGACCGCCATCGGGGCCTGAGGATAGACGGCGAACGACAGCATTATGAGCAACGCTGCGGCGAATAGTTCTTTCATACGATCGAGAACCTCAACTTTCCGATAATTTTGAGAAATGTGGCCAAATTGTAGCACAGCGATACGGATGGTCAGATGCGTCTAGCGAAGCTCTCCACCCGTCCCGCCGGGGCGGCGGGGAGCCACCCGTGTTGGTCCAAAAAGTCGCTGTCTCTCGTTTTCCGACTCTGGGCGGTACAGAAAAATGATCGCATTTGTACCCAAAAGAGGACGTCTAAGGGCGGAATCTCGCGCGCTTGTGACGGCGTAAAAGAGCCTCCCTACAGTGAAATGATCCGAATATTCTGGGAGTACCAGTTCGGGTGCCCGCGGCCGCCGGGCCCACGACTTTACAGGCGTTACGCCTGGCATTATCATCGATGGAAATTGCTTTCAGTCCGGCGGTCAGACATTGATAGCAGCGCTCTCGGCCAATTATGCAACGCACTTGGACTTATCATCGGCGTCCACGATGTCTCAAAGAGCTTCGAATGGTACCAGACGCTATTCGGCCAGTCGGCTACCCGGCCCGCGCATGACTATTTTGGTCAGATCGTTGACACAGACGGAACGGTAATGCTTTGCCTTCATGCGTGGGGTGAGCACGAACATCCCTCATTGACGAGCCCGGAAACGGCAGCACCCGGTAACGGGCTCTTATTGTTCTTTCGGGTCGACAACTTTAACACTGTCCTGCAGAGTGCACGCGAGCTCGTTGCCCAGTTCGAAGAGGGGCCTAACACGAATCCAAAGACCGGCACGCCGGAGTTCTCACTGCGGGACCCTGATGGATATTACGTTACCATCAGCGCTTATTCCGAGCTTGAGCTCAGTTAGGGAAAAGGCGTAATGTGTTTACCGCTACTGGTCTTCGTCGTGACGCGCTGATCCGGCCGTCTGGAGCTTTTAAACAGAGTAAGACCGATATTCCGCCGACTGATGTAGCTTGATATGGATCGTTTACTACTCGTTGTTCTTTTGGCCGCCGGTTGTCAGCTCGCACTGACCCAGACCCCTTCCCCGACACCTGAGATTAACCCCGAAAAGGCTCGTGCCGACCGCCTTCAGGCAAGACTCACCGACTTTCCTACTCTGCTGCGCTATCGCGAGGCAAATGCGAAGCTGCCGCCGGCGAAAGGAGAGAACCGCGTTGTTTTTATGGGCGACTCGATCACAGACGGGTGGAAGCTGGATCAGTACTTTCCCGGCAAGCCCTTCATAAATCGCGGCATCGGTGGACAGTCAACGCAGCACATGCTTTTGCGTTTTCGCGCCGATGTGATCGATCTAAAGCCAAAGGTGGTTGTGATCCTCGCGGGCACCAACGACATCTCATCCACGACCGAGCAGGCAAAACTGACGACCCTCGAGAGCAATCTTGCATCGATGGTCGATCTGGCACAGGCAAATGGAATTAGGGTTGTTCTGGCCTCGGTCATGCCTGTCAGTGATCACAACACGGATAAGTCGGGAAAACCAGTGATTAGGACTGTGCAGCGTTCGCCGGCCGAGATCAACGAGGTGAACTCGTGGATCAAGAGACTGTGCTCTAGTCGCGGCCTCGTTTATCTCGATTATTTTACCCCGATGGCCGATGACAAAGGCTTTCTCAGGGCTGAGATCGCCAATGACGGCCTCCATCCTAATGCCAAGGGGTACGCGATCATGCAGCCGCTCGCCGAGGCCGCGATCAAGACTGCCTTAAAAACCAAGCAGAAACTTCCCAAATTGCCCTGAACGTTAGTTTTGGTCCCGTCGCGTACGTATTCGCCCAGTTAGGGATTCTCCCTAGCGAAATAGGGGAATTTCCCGATATGCGTGTGAGATTCGCTCCGCTATCATGGATCCATATCGATCGGGTATGGGCTGTAGGCGCCACTACACGACGTTTAGTTTTTCAAGGGGTCGCCGGTTAACACCGGCATTTCAAGGGGGAATCAAGGGGATAAGGCCGCGGCTATGCCGCGGCTTTTTTTGTCGAGAAACCTGGGGATGCCAGGACCGCTATCAGCGAAGCTTCCTACCGGGGCCAAATTCTTCCATAACGAACATTGCTAGGGCCAGAACAAAAAGAGCTACGCCGACGAGAACGAAGGTTCGCGGAGTAAGACCGAACACTGCTGACAAGAGCGTCAATAGTCCTATCACCGCCATCAACGATCCCGCACGTCCCGCCATTCTAGAGATACCGGTTGCTGCTGCCATAAAACTACGGTAGCAGATGATGACTGCGGTCGCATCCCTTCGCGGACCGTCACGGGCGCAAAAAAATGCCTCCGTTGGTCGCGAAACTAACGGAAGCATTGTTTTCAGAAGTCTAAAATTATTCAGACGACCTATAAATTACCAGCGCGAACCGCCGCCGCCGTAGCCGCCGCGTCCACCGCCGCCACCGCCGCCGCCATTGCTTTCGCGGGGCTTGGCCTCATTGACCTTCAGATTGCGGCCGCCGACCTCTTTGCCGTCGAGAGCGGAGATAGCTGCCTTAGCCTCTTCCTTGCTCGACATTTCGACAAACGCGAAGCCGCGTGAACGGCCCGTCTCGCGGTCCTCGATGATGTTGGCCGAAGTAACGGTGCCTGACTCGCCGAACATCGTCTCGAGATCCTGCGTTGTTGTATCAAAGGAAAGATTTCCTACGTAAAGTTTCGTTGACATTTTTGTTTTATACCTTGTCCCTCTTTAGGGAATGCTAGAGAAGTGTCGAATCGAATAGCTTCGTAGAAAAACGGTGTGCAACGAAGGGTCGGGTTTCGGATGCTCAAAAAACTGCAAGAGCTAACTTCTGTGACTAATAACGAACCTGCTCTCAACCATCCAAAACCGTCTTAGACGAGTGCGCCGCTTACGCGATGCAAGAGAAGGAATTAACAGTACTAAGATGACCTCTTAGTAGAAAAGATGCAAGCGAACTTTGCGGAAAGCGTGTTTCTTGCGAGACGTTCTTTCTTCAATTCTGTTGATGATCAAGAAAGCTTCGCCGCCGTAGCTGTCGCGCCTAACGCTGCGACCGGAGGCGTCAGGACCGTATCCAGTGCGTGGATCATGCCGTTTGTCGCTTCCATATTACGGGCCTGCACTCCGGACTGATTGACCCGCAGGCCGCTCACGTCCTTTAGAAGGATGTCTTGCCCTGAGAGCGTGGTCGCGTTCGGAGTGCTGCCAAAACTTGCCGCGAAAAGCTTCGTCGGGATTATGTGGTACGACAACACCTTTCTTAGCATCGTCTGCTCAGTCTCACTCAACCAGCCGTTCATAAGCGAATCGGGCACCTTGCCAAAAGCGTCGTTGGTCGGAACAAAAACCGTAAAAGGGCCACTGCCTGTTATAAGCTCGTCCGCTTTTGACGTCCTCATTAATCTTGCAAAGGTCGAAAACATATCGGTTTTAGCGATCGTATCGATGAGATTTGCTTTGTCGGACATTAATACTCCTTATACAGCTCAACATTCGACAAGCTGCTGGTCAGGCCAGAGAGGTGACGTAACCGGATGTTGGCTGTGTGCTTCAGGATCGGTCCGACGTATTCGGGAAGGCTGAAAAAAGAGGTAGCGAGACTCGATTCGCCTTTGATTATAGCCTGTTTTGGTCGAGCGAACAAGGATAAGTGTTTTCAGAATGGATCGGCCAGGATTGCGGCACGACCGTTCTTACGAGCGGCCACTTAATGTACTCCAGCGCACATTCCGAGCTGAGGACATTCCGTACACTCGCGTAGAACAAAGGGGGGATTATATGGCAATCAAAACGAACCGGTCGCGATCCAAGGGAACGATCGCGGCTATGTACGACAAGGCAAAGGAAGTCGTCGGCGAGGTCCTTTCCGGGGCCGCGTCGGGCGCGGTTGCGGGAGCCACGATCTCTGCGGCCGAGGCTGTAACTGGAGAGGGTGCGGCGCGGAAGAAGTCGGCGGTCAAGAAATCTGGCACGACATCTAAGACCGGTAGTGGCTCTACAGGTTCGAAGGGCGCGTCGAAGTCTTCGCCAGCCAAGAAGTCGCCGCCCAAAAAGTCGTCTGCTAAATCAACTTCCAACAGTAAGTCGCGATCGGTCTCGCCAACTAAGTCGGGAGCAAGATCCTTGGCTAAACCGTCGGGCTCAAGATCAACCGCCAAGGCGGGAGCAGCAAAAACGTCTGCTAAGGGGTCTTCCGCTCGCTCGACAGCAAAGGCTCCCGCTAAGCGATCGACAGGTGGGTCAAAGAAGAAATAGGAACAAAAAGGAGAACACTATGCTTTGGACGATCATAATTATCTTATTGGTATTGTGGGCATTGGGATTCGGTCTCGCTGGGCAGGCGGTCGGAAGTCTTATCCACCTTCTGCTCGTTATAGCGGTCATCGTGCTGATAGTACAGCTCGTCACCGGACGGCGCGCCGTATAGGCGCTGAGTTACTAACCAGGCTCAGAACAGAAAAGCCGGAGGCAGTCTCCGGCTTTTTATTTCTCTCTTAGTGGCGACACGTTATTTGTGTCTATATGTGATGCGGCCCTTTGTCAGGTCGTAAGGGGAAAGCTCAACGTCAACCCGATCACCCATCAGAATGCGGATCCGATTCCGGCGCATTCGACCGGAAATGGTCGCGAGCACCATGTGATCGGTATCGTTTATTTGGACCTTGAAATATGCGTTAGGCTGCTTATCAACGACTACACCAGCCATTTCGATCAGTTCTTCTTTCATCTACATCCATTTTCCACATTTTTGCCCATGAAAGATACCCGGCGTCCGTTAATTCGCACTATTTCTCACACCGTTTGTCGAAACTTTTTTGGCCCTCAAAGCGTGTATTATGTCGCTTTTGCCGATCAGATCCCAAAGGAGAAAAGTGGTAATGAGAATACTTTTTATCGCCGCAGTGACGGCAGCCTGCGCGATCGCAACTCTCGCTCAGGATATTGACGCCACTGTCAGCACACGCGTCGCAGACGACGCGAGATTTGAGATGGTCCAGGTGCCCTGGGACAAAGGTACTACCTTCCGCCTCGACAAATACAAGGGCATCATTCACAGGCTCAGCACCTGCGCGCGGGACGATAGTGTCGGCAGCAACAAATGCTGGAAGGAAATGATCGTCGTCGACGTGCCTCGTGAGGCCGGCGTCGCCCCGGCGCGTTTCCAGATCGTGATGAACAACCTGCTCCGCACGATCTTTCTGGTACATGTTGTCACGGGTCAAACGTGGCAATATGCGCTCGACAATACGCAAAAGTGGCATCCTTTCCTCGAATGCGCCGACAAGAACGACGCGAACTGCCTGTGGCGCCCGCTTCCCTGACCTCTGCTCGACCTGACCTGTGTAAGCTGCCGTACCCACTCCTGATCCGAGCGTTGGTGTAATGGAGGTACAACAGGAGGAGAGTTTTTTATGGCAGATGGAGAGAGCACTGGCAGTAATGCGATCTGGGCAGTCGCCCTAGTGATAATCGTCGGATTGATCGTGGGGGCGATCTTTTACAGCGGCGTTCTGACGAACAAGAAGCAAGTCGATATCAATGTAACGGCGCCCGCAAGATAAATGTAACGGCGCCCGTAAGGCAGCGGCGCCAGCATTCGTACATACTTAGGGAGGAAATATGGCAGCACGTAAGATATTCATTCCGCTGATGTTATTAATGTTCCTGGTCGGTGCGTCGGTCGCGTCGGGCCAAGATTGGAAGAGGCTCGGCGAAAAGGACGTCGACTTTCACGTCGACCACGATCGGATCATCGCCCGGGACAAGGGGGGCATTCGAGAAGTACACTTTTCGGTCAAGAACGCTCCGGTCAAATTCTCGCGTGTCGTGATCAACTATAAAAACGGCGAGAAGCAGGAGGTTGAGTTTCTCGAGGACGTGCAGCTCGGCGGCGATACGCGTTCGATCACTATCGAAGGCAATGGTCGCAAGATCGACTCGCTCGATGTCTGGTACGAAACCGATTCGCTCGGCGGCAAAAAAGCAAAGGTGACGGCCTATGGACGCGGTTGACGACCATCGACCGATCGGATCTCAAACGAGGCTGCGTTTCAGCGACGCGGCCTCTTTTATTTTTTGGCGAACGGTGCTATATCTCGTTGCGAGATGAAGATCGCGAAAGGCGTCCTTACCGACGCCGAGAGACAGGACCACGAACTTAAGAAAACCTCACCGGCTGCTTCAGCGGCTCCATCTCCACAACTGCGTCCCGAGCCTGTTGTCGTCGAAAAGAATAGGCTTTTCGAGACCGTCGAAAAGGAGACGGGCAGTGAGCGAAATTACCTCAAGGTTCTACTCGTCGTAGCGGCTCTCGTTGTGATAGGCGGCGGGCTGATCTTTTACTTCACATTGCCGAGCGTCGGCGACAAAGTGCTCGCTCCAAAGGGACTTGAGCAGGCGACGCGCGAATACCTCCTCGACAAGCAAAAACGCGTCTCGACGGATATTGCCTTTTACTACTGCGGCGACTCCTACTGGGGCCGCTCCGGCGTCGAGACCCGTAACGACCTTCCAAATCCGGTCTTTAGGATAGCGACATACGCAGTGCGTGCGGTGAGGCAGTCCGATGACACTTGGCAGATTGACGCGAAACCCGTCTCGGTGCCCGACGACGATATTCCTTGCCGCTGATCTTAGCCCAGGTCCCTCAAGTACCCACAAACATCGCTGAGAGCGACATTCCCACCGCAAAGCACGATCACGACCTTGCTCTCGGGAGTAAAGTTTGACCGCAGCTTCTCGGCAGCGGCCAAATTGCAGGATGACGCGGGCTCGGGCAGGACCTTGAGCCGCTCGGCGATGAACGTGAGGGCTTCAACGGCCTCGGCGTCGGTCACAACTGTGACGCTCTCAAGCAGATCGCGCGCGAGATCCAGAGTGAGTTGAGTGACGAACGGAGCGCCTAACGTCTTGGCAATGGATGTGATCGCAGGCAAAGTCACCGGCTCACCAGCGGCCAGAGCTTGAGACATCGCGTCTGCTCCGACAGTCTCGACTCCCCAAATGTGTTTGTTCGCATCCGCCGCCTTTACGGCGATCGCGATCCCGCCGGCGAGTCCGCCCCCGCCGATGCTGGTGATGACATCCGTTACGTTCGGAAGGTCCTCAATGATCTCGAGACCGACAGTTCCCTGCCCCGCAACGACCGCCGGATCGTCGAAGGGATGCACCAACGTCCGCCCCTCGGCCTGATATTCCTCGACGCGGCGAAACGCGTCCGCGATCGATGGCTGCAGGTCGACGGTCGCACCGTAGCCACGCGTCGCATTGAGATAGTTTGCCGGCGTGTTCTCGGGCATGGCGATCACCGCGTCGATGCCGAGCTTCGCTGCTGCGTACCCAACTGCCTGAGCATGATTGCCGCCGCTCACGGCAACGACCCCGCGCGAGCGCTCGTTCTCGGACAAGGTCAACATCTTGTTGAATGCCCCGCGCGGCTTGAACGAGCCAGTCTTCTGAAATAGCTCGTACTTGACGTAAACATTCGTTCCCAGCCGCTCGGAGAGACTCTGGCTGTGCTCCAACGGCGTCCGTTTTACGTACGGCTTGATCCTGGCTGCGGCCTCGCGTATCGAGTTGATATCCATAACGCTCGGATTCTAGCACGCGGCGGTGCGTCGCAGCATCGACACCTGGGACGTTAAGTAACCTCGCAGACTTTGCATGTTCTCGGAACGCGTCACAATTTGATCCTTAGTGAAGGTGAACATATGGCGGATGAAGGCAAATGCGCCCACGATGGCTGCAACTGTTCGGTGAGTGACTCAAAATACTGCAGCGACCATTGTCGTGAGGTCGTCGACCAGGACATCGTCGAGATCTCATGCGATTGCGGCCACGGCGGCTGCGCGTAAGTGCATTCTCAACGGGAAATGAGCGCCGCAGAGCATCGAGCCCTGCGGCGGGCCAATCGTTGCGCCTTGGGCTCGTTATGGCGTGGAACTTCCACGCCCAAAGATCATCCGCACGAGCAGCAGCAGAATGATCGCGCCCAGGATCGACATTATCCATCCGGCGCTGTAATTCTCACCTGCCCACACCGAACGGGCGATAAAACCGCCGATAAACGAACCGACGATACCTATGATCGCCGTCACGAGCCAGCCGAGCGCCCCCGCGGGCAGAGCTTCGCGGCCCGGCAAAATAATTCGTGCGAGTACGCCGACGATCAGGCCGGCGATCAATTGTCCGATCAAATGAAACATAATGCCTCCGTTAGTCTGGTCTGATTTGCGTTAACAATATGTGAGCATTTTCTCACAGTTCACAGTCTCGGTTATCTTTTTGTTGGTCGTTCATGCCTGCCTGATCCATTTCAATATCTCGGGGATCGTCGCACGCTTTCCGTACATGAGCATGCCGACGCGATAGACGCG
>DASYKW010000016.1:0-24211 GCA_035995005.1 Pyrinomonadaceae bacterium | reverse complement strand
CACGGTCGCGGGTCTCGTCGCCGCGCTCGTACTCGCAGGGTGCTCCGCCTCGAAGCCGGCAAACACGATAAGCTCCGCCGCAAATAAGCCGCTGCCTACGCCGCAATTTACGGGCAATAAACCAAAGATCATCGCCTTTGGTGACAGCTTGACCGCTGGTTTTGGCCTCGCCGAGAAAGAGTCATATCCATACCTGCTGCAGCAAAAGCTCAGGGCCGATGGCTACGATTACGAGGTCGTGAACGCCGGCGTTTCGGGCGATACGACCCTCGGCGGGCTTGAACGCGCGGATTGGGTGCTCGAGCAGGACAACGCAAAGATCGTCATCCTTGAGCTCGGCGCTAACGATCTGCTGCGTGGTATGCCGGTCGGCAAGATGAAGGAAAACCTCGACAAGATCATCCGCAAGGCCAAGGAAAAGAACCTCACCGTCCTGCTCTGCGGCATGGTCGCTCCGCCTACGATGGGTCCCCAGTATCAGCGAGAGTTCTCGACCGCGTTTCCCGATCTTGCCAGTGAGCACAAGGTGGCTTATTTGCCGTTCCTGCTCGACAAAGTAGCCCTCAACAAGGACCTAAACCAAGCCGACGGCATCCACCCCAATGTTGAAGGCGAAAAGATCATGACGGACAACATCTACAAGGCCCTCAAGCCGATGTTATAGCCGCGTATGATTCCGTACCTCCGCCTTTACCCGGCCAATGATAGACTCGTCTGAATGAGACCGGTCATTCTGCTCTTTTTGCTTGGCATATCGGGCGTCGGCTATGGCCAGTCGCCGACGCCAACTCCTACCGCGGCGTCAACGACTCGATACACGAGACCCGACCCTCAAACGCGGCGAGCGAGATACGTCAAGAATATGTTCGGGCCGTTGGCTATCGGCAAATCCGTGGTCAGCGCCGGGATCTCGACAGCCCGCAACAGCCCGCGTGAGTGGGGTCCGCACTGGGAGGGTTTTGGCAAGCGGTTTGCGTCCAATATGGGGCGACGCATCATCAGCAACACAGTACAGTTCGGATTGGATGAAGCCCTAAAGCTGGATGGACATTATTATCCTGCGACCGGACGAGGCGTCGGTGCCCGGACCACGAATGCCATCGCTTCCGCTTTTACCGAGCGTAATGTCGACGGTAAGCGGGTAGTAGCCATCCCAAGATTTGTCGGGACATACAGCTCGAATATCATCGCCAAGGAGACCTGGTATCCTGATCGCTATTCCTGGAAAAATGGCGTCCGCAGCGGCACCGTCTCGCTCGGCATGAATGTCGTTTTTAACCTCGTAAAAGAATTCGTTCACAAATAACAGCTCCCTAAACTTCATCACCACAATCGGTTATCATCGAGCCGATGAACGTAACCCACCTTGAATGTGCCCTCTGCGGCCTGCGGCATGAGGCAAATGTCCTTCAAAATTTGTGCATCGAGTGCGGCAAACCGCTTCTCGTCCGTTACGACCTCGACAAAGCGGCCGAGACGCTAACAAAAGATTCACTCACAGGTCGCGTGTCGTCATTGTGGCGATATCGTGAGGTGCTGCCGGTCGTGGATGAGGCGAATATCGTCAGCCTCGGCGAGGGCTGGACGCCGATATTTGAGGCCGCACGTTTGGCGGCGACGTTGCCGGTCAAGCTCAAGGTACTGATCAAGGACGAAGGGCAAAATCCGACCCAGAGTTTCAAGGCCCGCGGCATGACCGCCGCGATCTCGATGGCAAATGAGCTTGGTGTTAAAAAGCTGGCCGTGCCGTCCGCCGGCAACGCGGCGGGTGCGATGGCGGCCTACGCCGCAAAGGCGGGAATGGAGGCACACATCTTCATGCCGTCCGACACGCCGCACGCTAACGTTGTCGAGTGTCAGCAGACCGGTGCTCACGTCACGCTCATCGACGGCCTTATCACCGATTGCGGTCGTGTGGTCGGCGAGCGGAAGGAGGCCGAGGGCTGGTTTGACGTCTCGACGCTCAAGGAGCCGTTTCGCATCGAGGGCAAAAAGACGATGGGCTATGAACTGGCCGAGCAGCTTGATTGGAAGCTCCCCGACGTTGTCATCTACCCGACCGGCGGCGGCACAGGGCTGATCGGAATGTGGAAGGCCTTTGACGAGATGGAACAAATGGGCTGGATCGGATCAAAACGACCGCGGATGGTCACTGTTCAATCCACGACCTGTGCTCCTATCGTTCGAGCATTTGAGAACGGCGAGAGATTTGCGGACGAATTCGAGAACGCCTCGACCGTTGCCTCCGGTCTGCGCGTGCCAAAAGCCATCGGCGATTTCCTGATCCTCGACGCGATCCGGGCTTCGGGCGGCACGGCCATAGCCATTGACGATGCAGAGCTTATCGCCGCCGTCGGCGAGATCGGCGCCGCGACCGGACTCTTTGTCGCCCCCGAAGGCGCGGCCTGTCTGCCTGCATTACGAAAGCTCATCGACCGCGGCGAGATCAACGAAGGCGAAACCGTCCTGCTCTTCAACACCGGTTCTGGCATCAAATACCTTGAGGCCTTTGGCTAAAGATAATGACTTCCACGAAAGCAAAACTTCGACTAATTCTGTTGTTGGCTCTGCTGTGCTCAGTCGCCGGGGTGAGCGTGACGGCGCAGGATACGGCCACCGTCCGGGTAACGACTAAAACGGTCTTCTTTAAACCCGAGCAGCTGATCAACGAGCTGATGAAGCGTCCTGAGATAAAAGCGTGGGGATGGAGATTTGTTGACAAGACAGCTGAGGCGGCGGACATCAACATTGAGTTGGATCACACGCTCTTCACCTATAAGTTTAGTTTTAAGGCGACTAAGAGGACAGGTGCCATCATGGCGACGGGGAATGTCATCGTTTGGGACGGCAATCTGGGAGCACCCAAAATGGCCGACCGGATCATACAGAAATTCAAAGGTGGATCCGGACAAACTCCAGGCGAGGTCTCGAAAATAGCCGCGGATCAGCCGGTTACCACTCCGACTCCGGCTGCGAATTCCAAACCGAAAACAGAGGCAGAGATCAAAAAGCTTTTGCATGATCTCCAGAACGACGATGCAAATATTTCCAACCCTGCTGATAAGGAATTGTCCAGCTTGGATCGGTCATACCTGCCGCTGCTCAAGAAGCTGATCGTCAAGGCAAAAGCTTGCGACGGATTACGAGCGGCACAGGTGTATCTCGAGATCAACAAGAATGATAATCGTGAGATAGTGCCCGAGCTGGTTCAACTGACAACTGGCGGCAATTTGCTGTCGCTGTTCAACCTTGAACAGGAGTTCATGTGCCGTCGGGGTGCCGCGTATGTATTGCCTCTGTCGGCTGACGGCGTTCGAGCACTTACAAAGCTTCTCGACAAAGGCGACCAATGGGAACGAGAAACGGCCATCTTTGCCTTTGACGACTTTACAGAAACCAACGATTACGACGATCCGAATATCGTGGATGCAATGAAGGAAGCCATACCGGCGATGGGGAAGGGAGTAAGATCAAAGCATCAGGTCATTAGTGAGATGTGCAACGAGGTTCTCTCGCAGATAATACGTCACAGTACGCCTGAGCTTCAGGCGCTGGCGAAACAATACTATGAAGATTAGCCTGCTCCTTTTGATCGCATTTATATCCATATCGGCGGTTTGTGCCGCGGGACAAGCCACAGCCGATGCGGCAAAGGTCAAGAAGGCGGTAGGGAAGATCGGCGTTCACGGCGATATCACGGTTGTCCGGAGCGATGGTCAGTGGTTCTACGGGAATGTTGAGCAGGTCGACGACGGGTCGTTCACCATCTACGAGATCGAGCAAAAGGCACGGATCAACTTTAGCTACGCGCAGGTCAGCAAGGTGTTCAAGGGTTATGGAACGGGTGGATCGATCCACCGCGACATTAACGGGCATCGTATCCCGCCCAGCCGACGGCACATCGGATGGATCGTCGTCGGAGGACTTGCGGCCGTGCTCATCGCCGTCACCGTCAGCATAGGGAAAGACTGATTTTACGTCGCGCCCCGCGATGCGGGTTGAGACCTAAAACCGATACAACTGCGACCGGACAAGATGCGTCTAAACCCCCTTTTGGAGGTTCTATGCGTATTTCTTTTGGCAGAGCCGCTGCCGCTTTAATTCTTTCTGCATCCATCCTGACGGTCGGCCTAAATGCCCAGATCGCCCTTGACCCGTCGGCCCAAAAGGCCAAGACAAAGATCGAAAAGATCGGTCAAAACCGAGACGTGACGATCAAAACCACCGCGGGTCGTGAGGTTTACGGGTCCGTGAAAGATATCGGTGCGGAATTCGTCACGATCCGGGATGCGTCTCTGAACCAGGAAATCGATATCCGCTACGCCGAGATCAAGTCCGTAGAAAAGGGTGACCATACGAGGGCAGCGAACGCAAAACGTGCCTCCGACTCGAAAAAAGCGACACTCGCGGTCGCTTTCGCCTTTGGCCTTTTGGCCGGGGTCATCGTCCTCCTCGCGAACATAAAAGACTGATCTCTTAGTTACACCCATTAAAATCTGCTAAAATTTAGACGGGATTAGTGTGTCTACACGTCCTAAAACCTTATGTTTAGCGATAATTTCAGACGAGGTGAGGGAAAGGGCAAAGGCCGGACGGGCTCAAAGGCGATCTCAAAGATGGCCGATATGGGCTGGAAGGCTTTTCAGGCCGTGAACCGGGCTTTGCCCGAAAGCGAGTCGATCCAGCCCGCCTGGGCCGCCGAGCCGCTGCTCAAGTCGTACGAGCGCACGGCTCCGCCGCTCGGTTTTCCGCGTGAGACTGATTCTTTGTGCCCCGCGTGCGTAAAATCGGTTCGAACCGGGGTCATCTCGGGCGATATTCCGCTCAACATTCTGATGGATGCTCATCCCGGCGAGATCAAGGCCCAGATCGTGGAGGAGAACGGTCAGGTCGTGATGAAAAAGACCTGTCCGACGCACGGTGAATTCGTCGACGTGATGGCGACCGATCCTGCGTTTCTGGAGCGTATCGAGTCGTTGTTTTACGGTCGCGATTTTAAGGCCGCTGAGGACAAGCACGTTCATCATCACGGCACGAGCGACATAAAGTTCGGACGTGGCGCCGTCCTTACCGTCGACCTGACCAACCGCTGCAACATGATGTGCAATCCGTGCTTCATGGACGCGAATCAGGTCGGGTACGTTCATGAGCCGACTTTCGAGGACACCAAGGCGATCCTCGACCGCGCCGTTTCATTTAAGCCAAAACGCCAGATCATCATCCTTTTCTCTGGTGGCGAGCCTACGATCTCACCGGATTTTCTCGACGCGGTCGCTTACGCGAAGAAGGTTGGTTTTTACCGCATCCTGGCGGCGACCAACGGCATTCGATATGCCGAGGACATAGAGTTTTGCAAGGCGGCAAAGGCCGCCGGCCAGCACGGCGTTTACCTGCAGTTTGACGGCACGAACGAAGAGGACAACAAGCACCGCGGCGTCGGCAACCTTTTCGACGTAAAGCTCAAAGCGATCGAGAACCTCGCCTCCGTCGGCATCAAGGTCACGCTCGTCACCACCATCGTTAACACCTGGAACAACGAAGGTATTGGCAGCATTGTGAAATTTGCCGCCGAGAATATCGACAAGGTCCAGACGATCGCATTCCAGCCCGTCAGCTTTACCGGCCGTGACGAGGACATTTCGGACGCGGACCGGATCAAGCAGCGTTACACGCTTGCCGGGATGACCCACGATCTTAAAGATCAGCTCGACGGCGTCTTAGAGCCGCTGAGAGATTGGTTTCCGCTGTCGTCGTATTCCGCTTTCACGAGCGTGATGGACATGCTGCAGGGTGCTGACGCTCCGTGGGGTTGGTCGTCGTGTAACTGCCACCCGAACTGCGGCATCTTTACGCTGATCGTCGTCAACAACAAGACCAATGAGATGCGATCGCTGTTCGAGTTCTTCAACTACGAGCAGTTCATGAAGGACGTCGCGATCATCACCGATACCGCCCGCGGCAATAAGTTGACGATGGCACAGCTCGGGATGGCGATCATGCGTAACTACGACGCCTCGCGAGCACCGGAGGGCTTCCCGATCTCGCAGATCGTCAATCTCTTTAAACCCAGCTCCACGACGTCTAACTCCGACCGCAACGACCGAATGAAAGTCGAGCGTGCAGACGACGACGTTTGGAGAGTATTGTGCGTCGAGGGAATGTGGTTTCAGGATCTCTTTAATTACGATTTCCGCCGCACGGAGATGTGCGTTATTCCATACGGCACCCAGGAGGGCGAGATCAGCTTTTGCGCCTACAATACCGGCGTAGGCTGGCGTCAGATCATCGAGGAGATGCACAAGACGGCATCCTTGAGCGAATGGTACAAAGAGCACGGCCGTCACTCGGTTTATGCCAAGGGCCATGAAGTTCCGGGCATCGCCAAGACGCGTTCGCTCTCGCTGCCGGTGATCGCAAAGGTCCTTGAAGAAGATATCGAGAAAGCGACGGCAACGCCGTACCTGATCGAGGACGACGAGCTGGTCGGAGTCTAACCTCAATGGCCGAGTACTTCACCGAGATACCCGGGTATGCCTCGGCGCACTCGCCATATTCGCACGCAGTTGTAGCTAACGGATTCGTATTTGTTTCCGGGCAGGTCGCGGTACGACCGGGCGGGACCGGACCCCTCGATCTGATCGGCGAGACAACGGCGGAACAGACACGGCAGGCGCTCGAAAATTTAAAATTGATCCTCGAACACGTCGGCAGCTCCCTCGATGACGCGGTCAAGATCACCGTGCTTCTTACTGATCCCGACGAGTATAGGGAGATGAACGCGGTTTACGCAGAGTTCTTTCCCAACAATAAACCGGCTCGCTCGATAGCCCAGCTCGGTGCCAGGGTGCCCGGGGTACGTGTGTCGATCGACGCTATTGCGACCATCTAGCAACCTTGAACAGCCTCGTCTTTTCCAACATGCTCCATCGCCCGGCGCGCACTGTCGTGAGTATTCTCGGCATTGGCGTTGGCGTGCTGTTGATCGTCTTCACCGTCGGCCTCGCGAACGGCAGTTTGCGCGAGCGTGCGCAGCGGGAGTCGAACGTCGGGGCAGAGATATTGTTTCGCTCGAGCGGCAGCATTGGCATCACCAGCTCGGACGCGCTCAGGATGCCCGAGTCGATGCAGGCCGATATTGAAAAGGTCGACGGTGTAGCAGCCGCGGTTCCCATCGCACAGAACAGCGTCTCGGCAACCGATGGCGTAATGGGCAGCCGTCTGATCGACGGCGTTCACTTCGACCAATACGCCCGGACAGCGGGGCTGCAGATCGTGCAAGGTAGAGCATTTGTCGAGGGTAAAGACGAGATGATGGCCGATATGGCCTGGATCGAGCGGCGAAAGGCCAAGATCGGCGACAAATTCTCGATCTATGACCGCGACTTTCTGATCGTCGGTGCCTACGAGCCAAGCGCCGGTGCGCGTATCAAGATCCCGCTCTCGACGATGCAGCAGCAACTGGGCAGCGACGGAAAGGTCTCGTCATTTCTAGTAAAGGTCAAGGACGGCCAGACGCCGCGTGAAGTGGGAGATCGCCTCAACAAACAGTTTCCCGAGAGCCAGATCATTCTTACAAGCGAGCTTGAGGAACTTTACATGCAGGGCGTGCCGGCCCTCAACGTCTTTCTCGACGTGATCGTCGCCATCGCGGCCGGCGTGAGTGCTCTGATCATACTGCTGACAATGTACACGACAGTTACCGAGCGGACGCGTCAGATCGGCGTACTGAAATCGCTGGGCATGTCAAAGGCCGGCATCGGCTGGACGATCGTTCAAGAGGCGTTGATGCTGAGTCTGGGCGGTGTGATATTCGGCTTGTTGGGAACGGTCGGCCTCAAGTACGCTCTCGCTAAGTGGACGACGCTGACCGTCGCGATCCAGCCCCAAACAATTGTCACGATCGTTATTGTGGGTATCTTGAGCGGTATTATCGGCGCACTGTATCCGGGGCTGAGGGCCGCGCAGCTTGATGCCGTCGAGGCTCTCAATTACGACTGATCAGCGATTTGCGATGTCTCGAATGGTTTGCATTTTTGCGGCGTCCAGCTTGTAGAGCCGTGCGGCGGTCGCACCCGCGATCCGAACGTCGGCGGCCGGTAGTGAGCCATTAAAGGCCTGCTCGTAGGCCATGTTGCTAAAGTACCGGCGTCCGGTCGTCAGCACGATCACATCACCTTCTTTCAACTCTGTAACGGCCTGCTTATCCGACAGTGAAACGAATTTGAGGTCCGCAGTACGCGCCTTTTGCTGGTAGTAAGCAAGAAGCTCCGGCGTCTCGCAGGCGACCGTCGCACCCGGCGATGTGATCTGTGCAATATCCGATACGATATCCGCGGAGGCCGCGTCATAAAACTCGTCATGCGGAAAATATCTGCCGGCGGCGGACATGCCGCCGCCGAGCGCGTTGGTAAACATCCGCACGTGCGGCGTGGCCGACAATGTGTCGTAAAGCGGAATGCCGATAAGAATCGCAAATAGAGTCGACTGCAGAAGTGCAGATGCCAACCCAGGCAACTGCAACCTGTCGGACAGCCACTTCACCCCGAAATAGAACGCGACCGCGGCACCCAAGAGCACGAGCGGCTCCGCGACGGCGAAATAGCGTGTAAATTTGCCGCCGAGCACCGTGTAAGGCATGAACCAGAGAAACGCCCACAGTGCCACGTAAAACCGGCCGTCGCCGAGACGTTTTTTGAACAGCAATGGTATGCCGATAAGGAACAGAATTAAGGTCGAGAGCGAGGACTTTACAGCGATAAAGACGTAGTAAAAGGTCCACGGGACGCCAGCCAGCCAGGCCGACATCTTGTGTGAGTAGAGCTGCCCCATGAATTCATAGCTGTCGTGCCCGACACGGCCCTCGCTCGAGAATTTGGCCATTTCGCGCCATGTTTCCGGCAGCAAGATCGTCGGATTAAAGAGAAGGAATGCCGTGCCCATAACGATGAAAAAAATGAGCCAGCGGCCCATGCCCACCCGCCATTTCCTCAATGGAATGTACTCAAAAACGTTGTAGTAACCGCCGATGATCGAGAGTAGCCATGGATAATACTTCGACGCCATCAGGGCCGCGAACGAGACCCCCATTCCCCAAACGTACCCGATCCAATTGCTCGCTCCACGCTCCGCGAGAGTTTGGCTGCGGACCCAGCAGATACTCGTGAGCAGGAAGAAGAAAAGCACCAGACTGTCCTCCTTCGCGATACGGTCAAAGCTAACGGCGATCGGCTCGACGGCCCACAATGCCGCGGTCACAAGAGCGATACTTCGTCCAAAAAGCTCGCGAAAAAGAAAATAGAGCAGAAGCGTCGTGAACGTACCGAATAGCGCCAATGGAAAGCGCAACGCCGCCTCTGGCGTGATCGCAGGGCTGATCCTTTCCGCGGCGATCACGCTCACGGTCTGCAGGCCTTTCATTAGGAACGGATGCTCACCGTTCTTTCCCGATAGGCCGTTCGTCCGGTATTCCTCGACCGTTTGAAGCTTGTTAAACTCATCCTCGCTGAGACTTTCGGCGCCGAGCTTGTTAACGCGGAGACCGAATCCGACAACAATTAGGATAGTCAGAATCAGCGCGGCTACATGCCTGTTAGTGAGAAAGGCGAGCTCGTCCGCAAACTTTTCGGGAAAGATGCCCGCGGTGGTCGGCGGCTGAACGTTATCGATGGGTTGGGTCTTTTTCACGCTCGTACTAACCGCGTTTCGAGAGTAGCTAAAGCAGAAAGGCACTGTCAAAACCGGCGATCTCGCTCACCGGACCCGCATGTTAGAATTAACACAAGGCAGCTTGATCCATGGCTTTACGAATTATCACCCTCGTGCTCTTAGCTATATGGCTGTTGCTCGTGATGTTGGGAAAAGGGGGATTCATTCATTTGTTGTTGTTGAGCGCGGTTGGCACGGCGGGCGTCGAGGCCTTCACGGTGCTGCGGTCGCGGCAAACGGCCTAAACTTTCCGAGACAAACTTTTACGCAATAGACCTCATCTCAAGCCTAACCCCGTGGTTTGGATCGGGAAGAAGTTTGCTCGCGGTCTGGTCTGAATGAGAATCGATCGAATGAGGAGCATCAAGCATAGATCAGGCCTTACAAGGGTCGGCGTATGCGTGATCACGCTGGTTTTCGCGATCTTGCAGGTCGAACCTATACGCCTCGCGGCGCAAGATGTTACGGCGGCTGATACGCCGGCGTCGACGATCGCGCCTAAGCCCGCGCTCGACGGGGATGCTTTTCGTGCCGAGACCACGCCCGTGGCCGGCGGCGCCGAGATCGTCACGATCTTTTCGCGCAGAACGGGCGAGAACGAGACCGACCTTCCATTGTTGAGCGTGCTTCGCGATACGCTCGGCGACGACATTCTCGAGAACGACCGCCTCCGCTATCTCTGGCTGCACACCTATACCAGGCCGACGCTGACGCAAAAATTGTCGGCAATGGTCCCGTTCCTCTACACGCGGACGACAAATAAGGACAAGGTCGGCAGCAAGCCGCCGCCGGTGGTCATCGACCTTCATTCTGCCAAGGGCGGTGGTATCTGGAACACATTGTTCTGGGCAGCCTTCAAGCGCGTGCTCATGGACGAGGTTGGGTTCGGCGTAAAGGCCACGACGCTCCAGTATCGACAGAACAAAGGCGACCAGCGGCGTGTGGCGGTCGCGGCTGCTTTGTCGCTGCTTTCCGTGTTTCACGCATCGACCGGCGAACGAGTGCTCAGCGACCAAGAACTCAAGGACATGCAGGCGAGGCTCGGTCTTACCGATAAAGTCTTTGGCGGGCATATGCAACCCGAGAATCTCGGCCGCATGTATGACAACGACCTGGCAAAGACTCGCGATTATCGCGGTCATAACTGGGAGTTGCTTCGTCAGATGGCGGAGCGTCAGGGATTGATCTTTGAGCCGCTCGAGATGCCTGACGGCTCAGCGAGGCATGCGGTCCTATGGGTGACGGAAGATGACCTTGCGACGAACAAGGGCAAGGATTTTGAAGCGCGTTTTCTGAATATCAAGGACCCCTGGAAGGACGACAAACTAGCTAGGTGGAACGGTTACATCGAGACGCGCTGGTACGATGCCGACGATCGCGAGGTCGAGCCTCAAACGCCGGGAGCGACGAAGCGTACGCTCATTCCCCTCGCTCTCTACGGCCTCGATCATCCTAAGATCCCGGTGATCCTTGTTGATTTCCGCGACAACGGCAATCCCAAGAAACGCGAGATGTCGCATCGGGCCCTTTCGGACGTCACGAACAGCGTTCTCGCCCTATCCAGTGCCGGCGGTCTACCGTATTTCTTTGGCCGGTACGTTTATGACTTTGTAACGCATCGGCGGGGAATGGACGTCAATCAGTCGTCACGGCTGCGTTCGTACGCGCAGCTTAAGCTGCTGCTGTCGCTCGACGAGTCACTTGATCCGGAATTCAGGAATGAGGTCGCCCACCGCGTCGAATCATCTACCTTGAATCCGCTCGAGAATGACTCGGATGTCGAGGAACATATCGCCCGCGTACAGTACAAGAATTTGATGGACTACGCTGCTGATAGCAACGGGCTGCCGGCGAAGCTACGCGACGATCGCCGCCAGGAGATGGTGCGGTTCGAGCACAGTACGGCGGCGAAGACGGCATTCAATGTCGGCCATTTGCTCACGCTTGGAATGTGGACGCATCGCGAGGACGATACGCCCGACATGCTCGCGCAGATGGACGTTCGCCGTCAGCTCGACTATCACGAAAGAGTTGTGCGCGAGATCGCGCTTCGCACCGCCGGGCCCGAGATCGACACCGACGTTGCAAAGCTCAAGCACTCGCTCGTATTTTTATCCGCAAGCGGGGACGCGGCGGCCAATAAGACGGCTCGGGCACTCGGGCAGATCTTTGCCGCGAGCTCGGACGAGGACCTTCGCTCGCTGTGTCTCGCTGGTCTTTACAAGATCAACAGCATGACCGCTAAGCGCGAGCTTGTGGCGATCTATCAAAACAACAAAGTGCCTGACCACTGGCGCGATACGAGCGCTCAATACCTGAAGCTCGCGATCGAGAAAGGGCAGCGTATCTCCAAGCAGGACGCCAAAACCGTTGCGACGATCACCGCCTCAAATTGATCTTGCGGCTAAAATTTACCACCTTCAAAAGATCGGTCGTTACCCTGTTGCTCTTGGGGCTGTGCTCGCTTGCCCCATCGGCTCAGCAGGTCAAGCGACTTGTCATAATTAAGGTCGACGGTCTGCCGGGCTATTACGTCGACCAGTTCGTCAGGCAGCGTGATCGTGACACCGGTAAAAGCGTCCTGCCGTGGATCGATGAGGTCTTTTACAAGAACGGCACACGTATTCCCAACTTCTACACGCGCGGAATGAGCCTGTCCGGCCCGTCGTGGGGCGAGTTGGACACCGGTCAGCACTTGCAGATCAAGGGGAATGTCGAATTTGACCGGTATACGCTCCACGCCTATGACTATCTAAGCATCCTGCCTTTTTATTTTGGCTATGGCTTGAACAAGGTGGTCGATATGCCTGGCGTCGAGGTCCTCGACGAGATAAAGCTGCCGCTGCTGTGCGATGCGTTCACTTACGATCAGAGGTACACAAGCCCGCAGCTCTACCAACGCGGCTTTGACTGGGCCCAGTGGGGAAGCGGCGCGATAGCGATGTTTCCAAAGGACAAGAATGACCTCATCGACGAATGGACCTTAGGCTTTAACTTTCGTCGAATGACGATCGAGCAAAATGAGCGGGACATCGTCGGTAAGCTCGTCAAGCGGCCCGACATCGACTATTACGATTACTACGACCCGTCATTTGACCACGTATCCCACCACAACAACGATCCCGAATCGCGGCTGGTGGCCCTAAAGGAGCTTGATCGAACGATCGGCCGCATCTGGACGGCTGATCAGCAATCCTCGCGAGCCGGCGAGACAGCGATCGTGCTCGTGTCGGACCATGGCTTTAATTCGTCGCCCAAGGTTTACAGTCAGGGGTTTAATCTCGTAAAACTTCTCGGTTCGGCGGAGGGCGGCGGCCATCATGTCATAACCAAACGCCGCCTGCTGCTTGATTACGCCCTCAAGAGCATGTATCCCTTCATCGACCTCATCCGCACGGGTTCGAACGACTCGTTTTACCTGCAAGGCCAGGCCGGCGAATATCCGACCGCACTTGTCGATTTTGATGGCAATGAGCGTTCGTCGATCCATTTGCGAAACGCCGACCTCAATATCCTTCATATACTGCTGCAGCAGCTTCAACAAAAGGACGTCAAGGGCCAGCTTCGCGAGGCGGCGGCGGACGCTTGCGTGGCTGTCGTTGAGCGAAACCGTTCCCAGTGGCAGCAAACGCGCGATCAGATGACCGAGGAACTGGCCGCTCTCCACCGCTGGATCGACCGCATGCGGCCGGAGATCGCGCGGTTGTCGATGAAAAAGACCGATACCGTCCCCAGTTATGTTGCCGATAACAATCGCCGACTGCGAGAGCAAGTTGAGCGAGCCGTCGCTACCGAAAAGGACGAGCGGGCGTATCTCGCCACGCTAGAAGCACTGCTCGCTCTGAAACGCGTAGACATCATTAACAGCAAATTCAAGATCGATGACCTGATCGCAAAGGATGCGATGGGCGACGAGAACACCGTCGGGCAATTACAGGATTACGTGGTGGGCCCTACACCTGGCGGCCTTGTTCTCGACGCCACCGGTCAGCTCGATGCGGGCAAGAGCTTTCGACGCGTCAATTACTTTCAATTGCTGATCGATCAGCGCGTCCGGAATAACATCCAGCCCGGCGTTAGCAATCGGCCGATCGACTTTGTGGCGACACGAGTGCCGCTTGCCAAACTGAAGGGGACTCTGCCGGCCGAAATGATGCCAGACAGCGACGCCGTTTGGATCTATGGCGGACCGCAAAAGCAGGTGCTGATCCTCAGCCGCTCGGGTACAAACGGTGAAGAGGAATATCTCTATCTTCCGGTCGAAAATCTGCGGGAATCAGGCGGGAAGCTCACATTCGAGACGCGCAAGATCGGCGAAGGCTTTCCGCTGCATTATTTTGAGGACGCGGCCCTCAATGTCGCGGGCGACCGTACGGCGTGGTTCGATGCATGGCACACCGAAACCGAATGGATGCACGCCATTCACAAGGCCATTTACTCTAACGGAATAATCGGTCTAACAGAGCAACTCGACCAGCATCCTTTTGGCGACAGCGGTCTGACGGGTGACGAAGCGTTGATCCAGCGGTTTCGTCAGCGTCAGCGGCGGCTGACCGAGGCGGACCTGCTGATCCTCGCCAGCGACCACTGGAATTTCGACGTCCGCGGCTTTAATCCGGGAGGAAATCATGGCTCGTTCTTTCGCGCATCTACAAACTCGACGTTTATGATCGCGGGCGGCGACGCGACCCGCATTCCTCGCGGTCTCGCTATCACCGAGCCCTACGACAGCCTCAGCTTTATGCCGACGCTTCTTCGTCTCATGGGCCGTATCGACGACCACAACGACCCTACGCCTGAAATGTATCGAATGGGATATCGCCGGTTTCCCGGGAAGGTCGTTAGCGAAGTTTTTGTTCCCTAGTCGTCGCGGTCTTTTTTAAGACGTTTCGCTCCGCCCTCAGCGGTGCGCCAAATGAGGACGATGCAGCCGATCGCGGTCGAGAAGAGGATCGCGGCGCGGCGGACGAGTGCGAGAGCGACACCGACGCCGGTACCGTATTTGAGAGTGCGAAGAATAAGGCCGTTACCGCCCTCGTAAACGCCGATCGTGCCTGGTATAAAGCTAAAGACGGCGTTGATGACCTTTGTCAGCGACTCGATGATAAAGGCGTTTGAGACCGATGCGTGCTCACCAAGAAAGATCAGCACGCAATAGACCTCCGCTACACTCACCATATGGACGGTGAGGCTGATCGCAAAGACCAGAAAGAAATCGCTCTTGCGGTCATGGTAAAACTGAAAGACGTTCTTCTCAACGTCGCGAATTCCGTCCCACTTTCGCGTGATAAAGCCAGGTGCCCAGCCGCGTCGGTCGAGAAAGCCTATGATGTGCGAGAAAGGCTCTGAGCGCTTCATCATCGCCACAAACAGGCCCGAGATGAGAATAAGCGCAACGACGACGATCGCGAGCAGGATCCTGCTCATCGTCGGGCTCGAACTGCCGTAGTTCATGATCAGCAGCCCGACACCGGCAATGACCACCAGGATCACAGTGATGTAATACAGGATGTTGTCGATGATGACGGCCGACGCGCTCTGCGTAATAGGCGTGTTGCGGCGAAGCAGCATTGCCTTGGTCGCGTCGCCGAGAAACGGCCCCGTAAAGGTAAAGAAATTGACCGCCTCGCCGCCGAATCGTGCGAGGACCGCACTTCGATATTTGAAGTTCCGGTGTTCCGGCGCGACCGCCCGATACATACTCAAAGCCCGCCCGAAGTGTCGGATCAGATTCAACGTGACGACTACTGCAAAGCCCCAGCCAACATTCAAAACCGATTCGCGGACCTGTCCCCAGTAGGAATAGACCAGCCAGATCAGCAAGCCGAAACCGATAACAAACAACAGGCCATGCACCCACAGCCATCCGGCGCTGACTCTACGTTTGGGCTTGTCGGCCGCGGGGATCGGTTCGTTAATGTCGGGGTTCAAATAGTCCTCGTTCTGCATAGAGGCGCGTGTAAAAGTGCCTAAAAATGCGTCAATCCGTAGTATAACGGCTGTCGATGCGAAAACTAATCTGCCGCCAGCGATAGGTGAGCGTGCGAACGTGGAAATATCATGCTTTTTGGTGTTTATGTCATCATTAATGCGTCTCAAACCGGCCCGACTTGTATTTGCACTTTGCCTCGCGTCGTTTATCGTGTCCGCTACGCACGCGCAGCGGCGTTTTTACATTGCGCCGGACAATCACACGGACTACATGTGGACGGCAGATGAGGCTGCATATCGACAGATCTTTCTGAGCTCGATCGACTACTATCTGAACAAAATGGACGCCACGCAGGCGAACCCATCCGACCAACAGATGCGGTGGCAATGCGACGGCAGTCTGTGGATGTGGGAATACGAGCACAACCGCACGCAGACACAATTCAACCGTTTTCTAGATCGCATTCGCGACGGGCACATGAGCGTTGCGTTGAATCCATTTGTTCTCGTCCAGGGAGGCGCACCGGCCGAGGCCGTCCTGCGCGGCATGTATTACGCCGGCCTTATTGAGCGCCGGTCGAACGTGCATTTCCCCGTGGCGATTGCTCAGGAAAACCAGACGATGCCTTACGGCCTCGCTTCGCTGTGGGCCGGCAGCGGAGCGAAATACAGCTGGAAGGGCGTATGCAACTGTGCCACGCATGTGCCGCAGCTCGAGAACCGCGACCGCGAGATCTACTGGATGACAGGCCGCGACGGCAGCCGCATCCTGATGAAATGGAACTCGCAGATGGCTCAAACCCCTAACAATGTCGGCGGGTACGCGGAGGCTTATTCCCCAACGACCTCGCTCAGCTTTGCGGAGAATAATCAGTTCTTCGCGTCGAAGTGGGGCTATCCGGTTATCGGTTTATTCGGTCGGGGCGGTGATGACGCGGATTACGAGAGCGATGAATTCGTAACGTTTGCTCAGCAGAACACAAATGCGAACCGTCGGTTGATCGTCTCTAATACCGAGGATTTTTTTCAGGACTTCGAACAGAATTACGGCTCGGGATTGCAGAGCTTTGGCGCGTCATATGGCAATGAATGGGATGTGCTCGTCGCGTCGATGGCCGAGGTCTCGTCGCGATTTAAGCGAAGCGTAGAGAAGCTGCGAGGGGCCGAAGCGATGGCGACGCTTGTCTCGCTGAACGACCCGAGTTTCATGGCTTCGCGAACGGCTGAGCGCGATCAGGCGATGATCGACATGGGGCTTTATTTCGAGCACGACTGGACCGCTGATGGGCCGGTCTCGCGTGCGACGCGGGCCGCCTGGAGCCGCAAGCTGGAGCAACAAGTTACGGCTTACGTGGATAAGCTTTACGACGATGCAAAACTGGCCCTTGCGGGCCAGATCTCGCGGACAGGCAGCGAGCAGCGGTTCTTCGTATTCAATCCGCTGAGCTGGACACGGACCGATTTTGCGGACATTCCACTAAAACAGATAGGGCGTATTCGGGTGGTCGATCTCTCGACGGGCAGCGAGGTCCCGTCGCAGATCATGACCTTCGCCAATCGCCGCGTATTACGTGTCCTTGCGACAAATATTCCGTCGGTGGGCTATAAGATCTTTGAGATCCGACAAGGTGCACCGCAGACTCTCCCCAACGCTGCGACGGTCAACAGCTCGACGATCGAGAATTCTATTTACAGGCTTACGCTTGCCGCCGACGGAGCGATCACAAGTCTTATCGACAAGACACGTGGGAATCGCGAGACTGTGCGAAACATCGCCGGACGGGTACTCAACGATCTCGGCGGAAACCGAACGGGGAGCATCGTCATCGAGAATGCCGGGCCGGTGAGCGTTACTCTTCGAGCGTCATCGCCGAGCCCGGTTCAGCATACGACGCGCGTGACGCTTTATAAGGAAAAGGATCGTGTCGATGTTCAGAACGAGATCACTCAGAATTTCACGGATGTTAAGACGTGGAGCTATTCGTTCGACATCGCGTCTCCCGACGTGTGGCACGAGGAGGTCGGTGCCGTTATCCGCGGCAAGCTGCTCGCCAGCGGCGGCCACTACAGCCCGCGAAATGCCCGCTACGACTGGCTGACGATGAATCATTTCGCCGACATGACCGATGGTGCGGCGGGAAACTTTGGCGTGACGGTGTCGAATTGGGATGACTATTTTATGCGTCTAGGCACTAGCGGCTACACGACGCTCGATACGTCGACGCCGCAATTCAATGTACTCGCCGGCGGGCAGGTGGACGGCAGCTCGCTTGGCATTCAGAATCAGGGCGGCGATAGTTACTTTTTACAGCGCTTCGCCTTGTGGACGCATGGCTCATTTGATCAAGCGTCGTCGATGCGTGTGTCGCTCGAGCACCAAAACCCGCTCGTGACGGCAATGCTGGACCGCCTCGGCGACCGCACGAGCGCGTACCCGGCTACGAGTTATTCCTTCCTGACGATCTCAGATCCGAACGTCGTGCTTTGGGCACTGAAGCCTGCTGAGGATGGCATCAGCCGCGGCATTGTCGCCCGCGTGTGGAATCAGGGTAATTCGGTCAGCAACTACGCACTCGGCCTCGCTCGCCCGGTCACGTCTGCCGAAAAGCTGACGCACATCGAGACGACGATCTCGCCCGCGAATGTCGTTTCAGGGCAGCTGAGTGCCCAGATAAATCAGCAACAGATCCAAACGCATCTACTCAAGGTGCAGTAATTATTTCGGCTAGCCGCTGGAGTCCCGCGTTGACGTCCGCTCCCAAATGCACTCGTAGTGCACGGCGGCCGCGATCTACGAGGACCTGAAAATCCCCGCGAGCCTGAGCAGCCTTTACGACGCCGAAAGTATATTTTTGTCCCGGAACCTCGAGGTCCGACGCATCATCGGATGTGATCTGCAGAAACACACCATTATTTCCGCCGCCTTTGTAGGCTTGTCCGGTCGAATGAAGAAAGCGCGGGCCAAAGCCAAGACAAGTCGCGCAGCCGTATCGAGCTAATACTGAACCCCGGATCTGCTGTAGCACATGCTCGTGCTCGGCGTTCATCTCGATATAGGCCAATAGGCCAAAGTAGTCGCCTTCGCCTATCTGATCTAGGTGTGAGCGGATGATCGCGGCGGGCACGCCGCCGTCCAGCTTTGCGGCGTAAGCGTCGCTCGTGTAGAGTGCTATCCCTTCGCTCGTGTGGAAAGGCTTTTCGTCGGGAAGCTTACCGCTTTGCTCGTACTCGTCGGTGAGCTTGCGGGCCTCGATCTTAGCTGCCTCGACGTCCGGCTGATTGAAAGGATTGATCTGCATCACAGAGCCGGCAACAGCTGTCGCAAATTCCCAACGGAAGAATTCCTGTCCGAGGTTGCCAACATCCGGCAGATCGATCCTTATCGCGGGATGGCCGGCCGCGGTCAACGCGCTGTAGCGCGCGTCCATATCTTCGTTACCGCTGAGGCTCAATAGGGCGAAAACACGATCTTCGCCATAGGTCTCGACCGGCGGTTCGCGGTCGACTGGAATGATCGCGACGCCGTTCTTCCCCGTGGATTCGGCGATAAGCTGCTCGAGCCAGGCACCGATATCGTGGATCTCGTCCGACGTTAAGATCGTGAGCTTGTCGCGGCCCATTCGCTCGCAAAGGCCGAGGATCAGGCCGAGCAGAGCGCCGGGATTCGCGGTCGGATCATCGTTGCGGCAGGCGTCGACCATTTCATGTGTATTTTGCAAAAAACTCTCGACGATAAGCCCCATCGACGCGGCTGCCGTCATTCCGAAAGCTGACAATGCCGAAAATCGCCCTCCGATCTCGGGCTTGCCGTAAAAGACGTGGCGAAAGCCGTCCTCCTTTGCGACCTGCTCCATCTTCGACCCCGGATCGGTGATCGCGACGAACTGGCGGCCGGCGTTCTCGCGGCCGACCTTCTCAGCCACGCGCTCAAAGAAGTATTGTTTGAAGCAGTTAGGCTCTAAGGTCGAACCCGACTTACTGGCGACGATAAAGAGTGTCTTCTCAAGATGGATGTTACTCTCGACGGTTTTTATCTGCGCAGGAACGGTCGAGTCGAGGATATGAAAGCGTGACTTTCCAAAGGTCATCGCAAGCACCTCGGGACACAGCGACGAGCCGCCCATGCCCATTAGGAGAACGCTCTCAAATCCTGCGGCCGCAATGTCAGCCTGCAGGTCTATATAGCCTTGAGCGTTTTGCATCTCTTCGTCGACGATGTTCAGCCAGCCGAGCCATTTGGCCTCATCGTCGTCCGTCCAGACCGACGCATCCTTTTGCCAAATGCGCGCTACCTTATCGTCGCCGTACCATTCGCTCGCCGTGTCGAGCTGCGTCTGTAATTCCTCGGGCAGTGAATACCTGAATTCGTTAAGCATTTGTCCCCTCGCCTTTGGCGGCGTATATCTTCGCCAGCTGTCGTTTTAGAAGTTTGCCTGTCGGCCCTTTTGGTATCTCGTCGAGAAAGTGGACGCTCTTAGGACACTTGTAGTCTGCGAGGTGCTGCTGACAGAACGCCATGATCTCGTCAGCGCTCGCCGCGGTGCCATCCTCAAGCACAACAAATGCCGCGACCTCTTCGCCATACAATTCGTCGGGAACGCCTATAACCGCCGCGGCCGCCACGGCCGGATGCGTGTAGAGCAGATCGTCGATCTCGCGCGGATAGATATTTTCTCCGCCACGGATGATCATGTCGGATTTACGGTCCGCTATGTAATAAAAGCCATCCGCATCGCGATAGCCGATGTCGCCGGTGTGGAACCAGCCCTTGGCGAAAGCCTTTGCCGTCGCTTCAGGATTCTTGAAATACGCCTTGCAAATGTTTGGACCCCTCAGTGCGATCTCGCCCAATGCACCGTCGGGCAGTGGCTCGTCGTTCTCGTCGAGAATGGCCATCTCGTTGCCGATCGGTTTCCCGCATGAACCGGGGCGACGTTCCTCGCTCGGTGGATTAAACGTCGAGCGGCATGTCGACTCAGACAGGCCGTAGCCCTCGATGACAAGGCAGCCGAAGGTCTCTTCAAAACGTCGCAAAACCTCGGCCGGAACCGGCGCCGAGCCGCACATCGCAAATCGGAGAGTCGTCGGTCGCGAGTCGTGAGGCGTGAGAGCCCTGCCGCTCGACTCGTGACTCTCTGCTCCCGCCTCCCGACTCTTGGCGAGCAGCATCGATAGCATTGTCGCGACCGAGCCAAAGCTCGTGATCTTGTACTTCTCGATGATTTTCCAGAACCGCGAAGCAGAGAATTTTGGGCTGACAACCGTCGAGCCGCCGGCGTAGAGGGCGGTCATCGTCGTGACCGACACGCCGTTCATGTGGAAGAGAGGCATGACGGTCAGGAGCCGATCGTCGGGACCGAAGCCCATCCATTCCGCGATCTGTTTTGCGTTGGCGATCAGGTTGGCATGCGTTAGAAGACAGCCTTTTGGTTTGCCGGTAGTACCTGAGGTGTAGATGATGATCGCGTTATCATCAGTTGCGAGCTCGACGGGATCGAGATCATCGGAATGGCCGTGTGTAGCGGCATCTACGTCGTCAAATATTACGAAGCCAGGCGTTCCATCTTCGCGCTTTGTGCTCAAGCGAGCAGGGATGCTGGCACTCCAGTCTGAGCCGACCAGCATTAACTTTGATTCCGAATTGTCTACGACCCATTCTATCTCTTCGGGTTTTAGCAGGGAGTTGACCGGCCCGCCGAGGGCTCCGATCTTCCAGCAGGCGAAGTACGCGATTATGTACTCCGCCGAATTTGGCATCAGAAGGCTAACGACATCGCCTTTTGCGATCTCGTGGGACAGCAGTAGATTTGCCGTGCGATTTACTGCTCGGTCAAATTCTGCGTACGACCATTCGCGTCCGTCAGCCTCAGAGAAAAGGAACGGCTTGTCGCCGTATTCGTCTACGCGGGCCTCAACCAATTGCCTTACATTGTCGGTCACAGTTGATAATATTAGTATACGAATATAGAAGTCAGTAATTTTGCCGCGCGTGGCGCGGCTAGAATAGGAGCAAATGTGATCCAAAGTAAATGTTTTTCGCTCGTCCTCGCGACAGTTCTCGCCGGCAGCGCGTGCCAAAAGGTTGCGAATACCGCGAGCACGAGCAACGCGACCGGTAACTCGACCACGGTCAATTCAAATGCAGATGCTGCACCGGCGAACACGACAACGAGCAGCGACGCCGGGAACGTCTCGGGTTCGCCGACCGAGGTCTACAAAGCGGCGTATGCGGCACGGAAAAACAAGGACATTGCGACCCTCAAGAAGATAATGTCGAAGGACATTCTCAAGTTTCTTGGCGACATGGGGAAGGACGATAAGAAGTCGCTCGACGACATGTTGAACGAGCTGTGCGCCAGGCCGCAGGCGGCGACCGCAGACGCCCGCAACGAGAAGGTCGACGGCGATCACGCCTCGATCGAGTATCTCGACGAAGACGGGAAATGGCAGACCATGGATTTTGCGAAGGAAGACGGCGTTTGGAAAATGAGCGTGGGCAAGGGCGACGACAAGGATCCCGACGACGCCAAAGACGACAAGGACAACAAGTAGCAATGACGACCTACCGCAGCTTTATCAACGGCACGTGGATCGAGTCCACATCGGGCAAAACCGCGCCCAACATCAACCCGGCCGACACCAACGACATAATTGGCGAGGCCCAGCTTTGTACGCGTGAAGAAGCAAAGAGCGCCGTCGAGGCCGCTTATGCCGCCTTCAAGGGCTGGAAAAATACGCCCGCTCCGGCGCGGGGCAAGATCCTTACAAGGATGGCCCGCCTGATGGAGGACAATAAGGAAGAGCTTTCTCATCTGCTCTCACGTGAGGAAGGCAAGACCATCGGTGAAGCCCGGGGCGAGGTGCAGCGAGGCACGAATGTCGTCGAATTTTGCGCAGGCGAGACACGCCGGCTCAACGGCGAGACAATTCCGTCAGAGTTGCCCGCAAACTTTGCTTACACGATCAGGGAACCGCACGGCGTGGTCGGCATTATTACGCCGTGGAACTTTCCGGTAGCTATTCCCGTTTGGAAGCTCGCTCCCGCACTCGCCGCCGGGAATACGGTGGTCTTCAAGCCCGCATCGAATACGCCGTCGACCGCCGTTCGGCTCGTCGAGCTGTTTGTCGAGGCGGGCATTCCCGAAGGGGTGCTGAATCTGGTTATCGGGTCGGGCGGCACGGTCGGTGACGAGATCATCAATCATCCGGCCGTGCGCGCCGTGTCCTTTACCGGATCGAGCGAAATCGGTTTTAGGATGTACGAGCAGATCGCCAAGCGAGGCATTCCGTTCCAGGCCGAGATGGGTGGCAAAAACCCGGTCGTGGTGCTTGAGGATTGCGATATGGATCTTGCGGTCGAGCACACCGCGCAAGGCGCGTTTGGCTCCACAGGACAGCGGTGCACCGCAACATCGCGGGCAGTCGTGATGGAAGGCGTTGCTGACAAATTTGTCGAGAAGATCGTTGCGCGGGCTAAAAGTTTCAAGCTCGGTGCGGGCCTCGATCCGACCAGCGACATCGGGCCGTCAGTTGACCAGTCGCAATTCGACACGGTGATGAAGTACATGGACATCGGCCGTGAGGACGGTGCGACGCTGCTTTGCGGTGGTAAAAAGGCCCAGGACGATGGTCTCGAGAATGGCTATTTTGTCGAACCAACGGTCTTCGATAACGTCACGCCTGACATGCGTATCGCGCGCGAGGAGATCTTTGGACCGGTGCTGAGTGTCTTGCGAGTAAAAAGTTTTGACGAGGCGATACAGGTCGCGAACGACAGCGAATACGGCTTGTCGTCGTCCATCTTCTCTAACGACTACAACGACATCTCTCGCTTTATCGACGAGATCGAGTCGGGAATGACCCACGTAAATTCGCCGACGACGGGCGGCGAGGCGCACATCCCGTTCGGTGGCATCAAGGCGACCGGGATCGGACCTCGTGAGCAAGGTTCGACAGCCCTCGATTTTTATACCGAACTCAAGGTGGTATACGTCGATTACACTGGCAGAAAACGCGTGGGAAATTTGTACTAAACCCTAAGCGGTCATTTACGTAATAGCGTTATGAAACAAGCAGCATTTTTAGTCCTTATCGCTCTCCTGATGTTCGCGGCGGCCTGTCAGCAGCCAGCGGCAAATAGCCAGCCTGCAAATACCGGCACCGCCGCAAAGGCCGATTGGGACGGCTATGTCGATCATTTTCTGAACGACTACTTTGCCGCCAATCCGACAACCGCTGTTTACCAAGGCAAGCACGAATACGACGGTAAGTTCCCGGACTGGAGCGACGACGGCATCAAGAAGGAGATCGCCCGTCTCAAGAGTGAGCGAGAGAAGGCCGCGGCCTTTAAGGACGCAGACCTCGACGAGAGGCAGAGGTTCGAACGCGATTATTTGGTCGCTCAGATCGACCATGATCTGTTTTGGCAGGAAACGGTCGATTATCCCCACACGAATCCGAACTTCTATTCAGATGCTTTAGATCCGGACGTTTATGTTTCCCGTCCGTATGCTCCCTTGGAGACGCGGATCAAGTCCTATACGACCTACGCGAAGAATGTCCCTGGAGCACTCGC
>DASYKW010000015.1:0-9700 GCA_035995005.1 Pyrinomonadaceae bacterium | reverse complement strand
ACCCACTCGTTGTCCTCTTTTTTGAAGTGCACGTCGCCGTGCTCGAGCACGCGAACGATGTCAAAGAGCTTGCGTGCCTGGATGCATATCGCTCCCGCGGTGACTATCTCCGCCTCGGCGTCGCACCGGATCGTGCAGTCGAGATCGGTCCCGACGATGCGGATCTCGTTCTCGCCGATCGACTCGATCAAAATGTTCGAGAGAACGGGTATGGTCGTCTTGCGCTCGACCACGCCTTGAATAAAACCTAGCTCCTCTTTGAGAACGATCTGCTTGATCCTGAATTCCATCTTCTACCTCTTCCGTCTGTTTTGTTCGTGAAAACCCCTGTCAGACATTATACACCGCTCGTTCGCATTCCTATTACTAAATATCAAAACTCTTTGATCTATTAACTATTAGTAATAGTCACTGTGGATATGTGAAAAATCCGCTAACTCTTTATTAAACGGCCACTTTTTCATCCACAGACGGTCTGTGGAAAACTTGTGGAAATCCACACCCTTCTCGTCGGAGGCCGATAGGCCCCGGTTTTCCTATCTCTTCCACACGGCCAAAACGAGGACCATGGGGAAAAGTGGAAAACGTTTTGTCAAACCCAAGAAACTAAAGCACTTGTGCGATCTCAATGTCGCCGGCCGGTGTGGAAAAAGCGCGCCACCCGAGCCTGTTAAAAAAAGGTTAATTGTTGCAAATGCTATCGATAAGGCCCTGTACTTCCCTGTGGAAATTGCGGTCCCCATCGGTGAGCGTCTGGATCTTGTCGACCGAGTGCATTACGGTCGTGTGATGCTTCCCGCCAAAAGCCTTGCCGATCTCCGGAAAGCTATGTCGCGTTAGCTTTTTGCATAGATACATCGCGATCTGACGAGGCACAGCGACAGACCGAGAGTTATTCTTTGCCTTCATTTCCTCGACGCTCAAACCATAGTGCGATGCGACCATGAGTGCGATGCTGTCAATCGAGATCCCGACCGGGCGGCCACTGTCGAGAATATTCTTCATTGCCTCCTGGGCTAGAAGCTTCGAGATAGGCACACCCTTGAGCGAAGCGATCGCTACGAGACGGACGAGTGAGCCTTCGAGCTCGCGAACATTACTTTTAACTTTGCCGGCCACGTACATTGCTATGTCGTCGTCCAGGTCAATGCCGTCGAGATCCGCCTTGCGCTTTAAGATCGCGATCTTGGTCTCAAGGTCTGGCGGCTCAAGATCCGCGATAAGACCCCACTCAAATCGTGAATGCAGCCGCTCCTCGACGGTCGGTATCTCCCGCGGCGGGCAATCCGATGTGACGATGATCTGTTTCTGTGCATTATAGAGAGCGTTGAATGTGTGAAAAAATTCTTCCTGCGTTCGCTCTTTGCCGGCCATGAATTGAACATCGTCCATGAGCAGCACGTCGATCGATCGGTACTTGTCGCGAAAGCCCGGCGTCTTGTTAAAGCGGATCGCGTTGATCAGCTCATTCATGAATCGCTCGCTCGTGATGTAGGCGACGCGCATATGCGGCGAGCTCTGTTTGATCGAGTGGCCTATCGCATGCATCAGATGGGTCTTGCCCAAGCCGACCCCGCCGTAGATGAAGAGCGGATTGTAAGTCGTGCCGGGCGACTCTGCAGTTGCCTTAGCCGCGGCGTGGGCAAATTGATTGCAGGACCCCACAACGAACTTGTCGAAGGTGTACTTAGGGTTAAGTGATTCTTCAACCGGCTCGATATCTATGAAATGGGCGTGCGTGGAGCTCCTCGTTCCCGCGGGCGATTGAGGCGAAAAGACCAAAGGGTCGTTCTGATCATCGTCAAAAGGAGCGGGGGCGTTTTCGTCGATCTCCCATTCGATGGTGTGTGTGCCGAGTCCGCTTCCGGCGAGAGCCTTGTCCAGCAGTCCTTGGTAGTACATGCAGACCCAGTCCTTTGTTACCTGCCCGGCCTTTAAACGGAGAATGCTGTCGGTCTCATCGACCAACTCGAGCCGAATGGGACGAAACCATGTATTAAAAACGTCCGCACTGACCTGAGAGTTGATGCTCAAGAGCATGTTGTCCCAAACAGTGTTTTGTATAGAGATAGATTTCAAGTTCGTAACACGAGCGTCTATGGGCGGCGCTTTCCAAATAAGTTTTTTGAGTCGGCAGAACTCGCGGCGGCGGTACATCTGTCGCGCCCGAAAGTCCTTATATCTTGCCCGCTTGTAGTCGGCTGGTGCGCATGGGCCCTGAGGTTATCCACATTCTTTCCACAAAGAAAGAAAGGGCCCGACCAAAACCTAATGTAGTGCTTTAAGCCGTTTACTATCAACAGGTTACAACAGTCCTGTTCTGAGAAACGGGTAACAGACTAACACGGAAAATAGGGGTGTGCAAACTGAAATCCACAGGTATGTCTCTTAGCTTTTAACGCGGATTTAACTCCCAATACTCACAACAAATTCGGCCATTTTTGCGCATGTGTTGGGCTAAGAAAATGAACGCAGATCAAGAGAAAAAGGATCAAAATTTTGAGAAATATTTTTCGTTTTGAAAAAAAAGGCCGCCTCTCAAAACCAGGCCCGCGACACCGTGCCGCAAGCAGTGCAATCAAAAAAATCCTCGAGCCGAAAATACTGCCCGAGGAAATTCCTTTTTGACTCCCGGTCGGCGTGACCGAGGGTGATCGTGACCTGACTATTGGCCCGAGATGCTGCTCGCCCCACTCGCTTTTTTGATGAGTTCGCGAGGTGATCCCGCGTATGATACGCGGCTCGCCCCCGACGCGTCGGCACGAAGACTGCCGGTTACGTTGACACTCGCGTTACTCGCGCCGCTCACATCTACAATTCCATTCTCGGCGGTGAGGCTGGTCGCATCGAACTTGCTCGCACCACTCAACTCAACTGTAAGCTTTGACGTCTCGCCGTCGATCTTGACCTTTGACGCACCGGAGGAGTCGACGGAGATTCCGGTGTTCTTGATACCGGCGATCGTGATATTTGAGGCGCCGCTGCTCTCTAATGCGTCGATGTCGGGTGCCGATATGCGTACGCGCATCGGGCTGGATGTCGAGATGTGTGACTTTTCGCAAGTGATCTTGAGCACGCCGCCAATAACTTCAGTTTTGATCAGGGGCACGATATTGTCGTCCGCCTCGACCTCGACATTAAAATCCTTTTGCGCAGTGATCTCGACCTGTATAGCATTCCCGACCTCGATCGCATGAAAGCCCGACGAATCGCGCCTCTCTTTGACGACATTGCCGGAGCCTTTCACGCCGCCGAAGTGAAAATCGAATGTTCCGCTGGACAGCTTGCCGATGGACGAGGCGCTGGCGGCAACGAGGCCGACCACCAACGCGAATGCGAATATAAGAAAACCAAACTTTTTCATAGGGACCCTCCGCATGGAAGCTTAACTGGAATGGCTAACGCTACCCGTCAATAAAAAGTTCAAAAAAAGGCGAGCCCCGTAAGGCTCGCCTCTTATTAATCCGAACGCCCTACTTCTTTTCGGGTGTTTGCTTCGGCTTTTGATCAGGAGCCGGTTTGACCTCCTGGACGCTCGGCGAGGCACCAGGCTTAGCCGGCGAAGCGGCCGGTGACGCGACGGGGCTCGCGACCGGACTCACGGGGGTCACCGGCGACGGTACCGTCACAGGCTTGTTCGGAGCGTTATTTACTGGGGCGGTACCGCTGCACGCACCCAAAAGTGCTGTTGCGGCCAGAATCGAGCTAAGAACTATTGATCTTCTCATTGTTTCTCCATGTGCCCTCTTAGGGCTAAAATACGCGGGATCTGATCCCGCAAGCAGACATTCGCAGCCGGGTGATGAAGAATGTCTTTCGCGCACGCGCGGCCGGTCCGACCCTCAATTTGAGAGCGAAGGGGATGTAACGTGCCATTCAACATCAACACTGCGCGAGGTAGAACGCAGCAGTGCGAGGAACTTGCAGGTCAATTGCAGAATTTGTGATCGACGTAGGTTTTTGCGCCGCTTGCGTTTAGGTAGTAACAACCCCCGCGGGAACCTTTTAGATAAGAACGGCTGCCGTCCGACGCCTTTGGCGTCTCTGTCGCCGCCGTCGCGACAGATGCGGCCGTTGCGGGCTTTGACCCAGTTTTAGACTCCGGAACGATCGTGGATTGCCAAGCGATGACCTGCCAGATCCCATTCCTTTTCATAAAGACGCCGGTATTCAGATTGTTACCAACCTTTTTGGTGGTGTCCTTATTGGTCGTTGTGGATACGAGTCTGAACGCGACGATCGCCGTGTTGCCGTATTGATGGATCACGATGTCCTCGGCGGTGTAGACGGTGACAGGATCGTCCGGCTTCGATGCGGGAGTCGTCCGAAGGCCCGTTAGGATCTCTTCCTTGTTTGTCCGCACGCCAGCTGAACGCGTATAGATCAGGTCATCAGCCCAGAAGCGTTCGTGAACAGCGGGATCGTTGCGTCCGGCCCCAGCGAGAAACTCGTTGAGCAGTTTTGTGAGCTCGGCAGCGTCGGGTGCCGTTTGTGCCGCGGCGGTTGCAGCCAGGCTAAACAGGAGAAGAAAACTAAGGATAATGCGTTTCATGACTAGCTCCTCGACAGGTCGGTCCTGAACATTGTCGCCAGCATCGTAGCACAGACGGTTTCGTTGTCACCGTCGATGGCGATCGCGTCGGCGGTGCAAACCGTCAGCGTTTTGCCCGCCCGCTTTACACTACCAACTGCACGTATCAAATCGCCTTTTGCGGGAGCAAGGAGATTCACCTTGAACTCGACACTAAGAACTCCCGAATCCGCCGGCATCAACGTAAATGCCGCGTAGCCGCACGCGCTGTCGAGGATCGTCGTAACAATACCCGCGTGGACGTAGCCATTCTGTTGTGTCAGGTCGTCGCGAAAGGGCAGTTCGATGACGACTTCACCAGCTGCGACGCTGGCGAGCCTCGCACCGATGAGCCGCATCACCCTTTGCTCGGCGAAGTTAGCGCGTATACGCGCCTCGAATTCAGGGTCCTGCGGTTCTTTCATTTTGCGTAGATATAGAACTGTATCGATTGCAGCACGCCGATAAAGAAGCCAAACACCGCTCCAAATAACTCGATGACCCGCAAGTGCTCCTTCGCAACCGACATGACGAGAGACTCGAGCTTGTCGGCAGGATACTTTTCGATCTTTTCGCGAACAACACCGCCGACGTCGAATTCCTTTATCGCCTCGGGAAGTTTGGCCGACGTTGCCGCGATTATCGCATCCGTCAACGCTGCCGACGCGTGTCTGATCTTCTCCTCGGGCAGTCGATCTGCAAGTCGTCCGATCGGCATCGAGAGCAGCCGGTCGATCTGCCCGCCGAGCATGTCGTTTATCATGTTTGTCGTCTCGGGCCGCGAGAGGATATCGACGAGGCCGCGAGCGAGCATCGATGTCAGCTTCGCTTGTGCCTCAGGGTGAACCACCTGCAGGATCGCGTCGATGCTGTGCGGACGGAATTTGTCGAGAGTCTCCCGGAGATATTTTGAGATACCCTGGGTGGTTTCCTCGCTCTGCAGCAATGAGAGCAGAGACTTTGCAACCTGGGCCTTCAGGCGATCGAGCTGTTCTGGGGCGATGGTTCCCAAAACCTCAGGCAGCGGACGGCTCAGGGCATTGTCGATGCTCGTGGAAATGAAATTCGCGGCTTCCTCGGCAAAGAATGTCCCGCGCAGCGTCTCCTCGATCCGCCGCGGGAAACTCTCGTTGACCAGCTCGTCGACCTCCTCGAGCAGGTTCTCACGCGAGACAAATATCTTCTTAAAGAACGAGAGGTTCTCGTAAAAATCGTGGACCTCGTGCTTGATAAGACCGCTGATCTGGTTGCGGGTCTTTTCGGTCGCCGCGAGCTGCGTGAGCTGATGGATCGCCGGCTCGATCTGCTCGGTGGCCTTTTCCTTAAGCAAGGCCACGGCGTCGTCGGTAAACATCGCTCCAAGCGGCGTCGGTGACGAGATCAGGTCTTCCAATCGACGTCCGACGAAATCCTGAATGTTGCTTTCAAAGGTTTTGGAACGAACGGCTGAGTTGATCCGCTGATCGAGAAAACCGACGATCCTTTCAAAGGTCTCGTCATCGACGATGTCTGAGACGCGTTTGCCGAGGACGTCGTTCACGCGACGGGTCACAAATGCCTCGATCGCGGCCCGCGACTCGGCACTCGTAAGAACATTCTCGATGTGCGCGGCCAACTGCATCTGAAGCGATGCGATCGCGTCAAGCAGTGTCTCGCGGACCGATGGCGGCAAGGCCTCGATAAGCGATGGATATTCTGTCGCCAGCAACTCGCTTGTATAAGAATCGACAACGCCCTGGATCTTTTTTCTAAGAAAGTCCTTGCCGATGAGCTGCTCGTGGATGGTCTCGCTCGATACGAGCTCGTCGCCCACAGCCTTGCCGATCGCCGCCGCAAGTCGAACGCGGTGACGCGGGATCATTCCCTGCGGAAAGATGGTGATGCCGAGAAACTTGACCGGCAGCCGGGGGCGAAACAGCATCCGCACGGCGAGCCACGCCCCGGCATAGCCATGAGCGGTCGCAAACAGTATTAGCAGTCCGATCTGAACCCACAGGTTGCGGAAGATGGGCTCTATTTGATGGATCAGGTCTTGCAAATCAGTTAGCCACAGAGAACACCGAGTTCACAGAGAAATTCGTTTGATCCCCTCGCGAAGCATCTTTGCCCCAAAGTTGATTATCAGTCCTCGGTGAAAGCCGGTAGCCTTCAAATAAGAGAGTACTTGTGCGGTTGAGACCTCGGGGAGTTTGCTGAGAGACTTGATCTCGACGATCACCTCCTCGTCTACAAGGACATCAATACGCTGGCCTTTGATGACTTTGTCCTTATACACCACATCGATCTCAACTTGTCTCCGACAGCCGATTCCGCGTAGAAAGAATTCATGACAAATGGCTTCTTCATAGATCGATTCAAGTAACCCAGATCCGAGCGTTTTGTGTACCTCTATCGCTGCTCCAATGATCTTCTGCGTGAGGACATCGTTTTCCATGCTCGGTGTTCTCTGTGCTCTCTGTGGCTAGAGTTTTCGAAAGGATGTGAGATCGTCTAAAAGATCTGAAATCCCTTGGACCTAAGGCAAAACTCCGAAAATTCCTTAAGCCATTCGTTCGTGACGCAGTAATTCTTCCACTGGTCGTCACTGTCGCGATGCAGCATCTTGTCGTCCGGAGCGTCCGTGACTGTAAGATCGGCAAACATCCGCTTGCCTTCCGGCACCTGTGGCAGGACTTCGTCACGGATTCGCGTGCCGATCTGGTGGGCATCGTCGCTCGAGATCGTAACGCCAGTAGCGGCGTAACCCATCTGGCGAAGCGCTCCCTCGTCGACGATGTCGAGATCGCGTATGATCTCGACCGCTGCTTTCCAGGTCCATACGTTTGCCGAAAATTCAAAGTTCTCGCTGCTCTGATCGATCAGTGTGAAGCTCATGGAAAAATGCTAAACGGCAAACGCTCGCGGGTCAATGAGTTCATTGGCAGGCGACAGGTTATAATTTCGTTTTAGCGCCGATGAAACGCGAGATAAATGTAAGGGTTATGGTCCTAAGACCGCCCGCGAGCGTTGAGCTCAAGGTCCAGCGGGGACGCGACGAGCTGCTGCCTCCAACTAGGAATGCGAACGGAGATCTAGAGTTTAAGTTTCCTGTGACCGTCGATACCTCTGCCGGCAGCCCAAATTTTCTTGGTAAATACGCTCAAGGTCCCAAGGATGCGAGGTTCATCTACGTGAACTCAGGCACATACGCTGGCCAGATCCATTCCGGCTGGGGCCGAAGGGCGAAACTCTCGCTGGTGAGCGTCACACGGGAACAGGTCGACCATCTTCTCGCCTCGCCGTCAGCGGTACTCGAAACGACATTCAATGGCACGGGCAGCGATGGCGGACCGACATGCGCCAGCGTTAAGGGCCTTGTTTGGACGGTTGTAAAAGAATGACTCAAAAACCGATCTCATATGCCGATGCCGGTGTTTCGATCGACAACGCCAATCGCGCCGTCGCGAAGATCCGCGATTATGCGCGCTCAACGTTCAACGAGCGGACGCTGACCGAGATCGGAAGCTTTGGTGGGATGTTTTCCGCAGCTTTTCCACAGATGACGGAGCCGATACTCGTCGCTTCGGCCGATGGCGTTGGGACAAAGCTGAAGCTTGCGTTTGAGACCGGCATCCACAACACAGTTGGTGCGGATCTCGTAAATCATTGCGTCAACGACATCCTGGTTCAGGGAGCGCGTCCGCTCTTTTTTCTGGATTACTTTGCGACCGGCAAGCTCGAGCCTGATGTGACCGCCTCGGTCGTCGAGGGAATGGCCCGTGCCTGCCGTGAGAACGGCTGCGTCCTGCTCGGCGGCGAAACGGCCGAGATGCCAGATTTTTACCCGACCGGTGAATACGACCTTGCAGGCTTTATCGTCGGCATCGTCGATAAACCTAAGGTTATCGACGGCAAATCGATCATGCCGGGCGACGTTGTGCTCGGTCTGCCGTCGACCGGATTGCAGACGAACGGTTACTCGCTCGCGCGGAAGCTATTCTTTGAGATCGGCGGCTACAAGGTCGATTCCTATCTAGACGAGCTCGGCACGACGGTCGGCCAGGCTTTGCTCGCGACACACTCAAGCTTCCTGCCCGAGATCGGTCCGCTGCTTGACTCAGGACTGATCAAAGGCCTCGCCCACATCACCGGCGGCGGCTTTCTCGAAAACATCCCGCGCATCCTCCCCGACGGCGTATCCGTCGAGATCAACCGCGGCTCTTGGCCCGAACCACCGATCTTTGGCCTAATGCAAAAGCTGGGAAATGTCGACGAAAAGGAGATGTTCCGGACATTTAATATGGGGATCGGAATGGTCGTTGTGACGTCCGAACCGGAATCGATAACGTCTGCACTGCCTGGTTGCTACCACATCGGCCGCGTTGTCGACGGCAACGGATCGGTCCTGCTCTCCTAACCTCTGTGTCCTCTGTGGCAAAAACAAAGATCGGCATTCTTATTTCAGGCCGCGGGTCGAACATGTTTGCGATCGTCGACGCGGTCCAGAACGGCGAGATCCCTGACGCCGAGGTCGTGGTCGTGATCAGCGACAAGGCCGACGCGGCTGGGGTCGAAAAAGCTCGGGAGCGAGGTGTCGAGACTCTGATCATCGATCGCTGCGGCCGAACTCGCGACGGACACGACGCGGAGATCGTCGCCGAACTGAATAAAAGGGGCGTTGAACTCGTCTGTCTCGCCGGCTATATGCGGCTGCTCTCGACGTCATTCGTCGCGGCCTTTCCGGACCGGATCATAAACATTCACCCAAGCCTGCTGCCCGCGTATCCCGGCTTGAACGTCCACGAGCGAGTGCTCCGGGCCGGCGAAACCGTGTCCGGCTGCACGGTCCACTTTGTTAACCACGATCTAGATGCTGGCGAGGTCGTCCTGCAGCGAGAGGTTCTGGTAATGCAGGAAGATACTGTCGACACCCTGTCGGCAAGAATTCTGGAGCAGGAGCACGGGCTTTATGTAGAGGCGGTCAAGAAGATCTTAGCTACAGAGGCCACAGAGCGCTCCGAGGCCGGAACTTTTACTCAGTGATCTCTGTGCACTCTGTGGCTAATTCGCTTTGACACTAGCGTCTATGCGCGCGTAAACTCTAGGTTTTCACTCTACGAGTGGAAGCTGATGGAGAGCGACTATGCCGAA
>DASYKW010000014.1:0-25113 GCA_035995005.1 Pyrinomonadaceae bacterium | reverse complement strand
ACGTCGTGTCCGTCGTCTTGTCGGCAGGCGGTTGAACGCCCGCGTCCTCGGTCGTTGGTTGCGTGTGTGTTGGTTGTATTTTGTGTTTCATAGTTGTTTGTTTGTGTAGAATCTGGTCATGGCGAAACGTCCGAGATTGCTGTTATTCCCCACGGTGAGCATTGTCGGAGCCGCCTTGTTACCCGTCTTCGCATTTAGCCTCATGTTCTGGGACGCCACTCATGAGCCGTTATACAACGGAGTGGATCGACTGACGCTCGCCGGAAAAGTTGTTAGTGCGCTCGCGGTTCATCTGACTATCTATGTCGCGATAGGCGCGGTAATGATCACTGCCGGGTACGCTCTCTTCCACGGGAAGCTATGGGGGAAATGGCTACTCTTCTCCATGAATTTGGGACTCTCTCTCTGGCTCATATACGGGATTTGGACGCTATGGCGAGCGTTGCTGTTCCGCCCAGCTATCCGTACGGAAGATGTAATCGTCCTTCTCCTCATCGTCTTCAACTTATCTTCGGCAGGGGTGTTGATCTTCTCAGCTAAAATCCGAGGCTATTTGCGGCCTGACGAAAGCAAGATCGACGCTCCTCCTCCTCCGCCCGACTTCAGCTCGTAAGCTCCTTCTCCAAGATCCGCTCCTCCAAAAGCTCTTTCTGACTGAGGGCCGCGGGATCTTCCCATTGAGGCGTGAGGTCGGGGGCAGTTTGGCCTTCGATCGCGAGGGCGAGAGTGAGGGCGTCGGACCAGACCTGGCCAAACGATTCCTGCCGGTCGCGGACCTTGGCGTTAAATCGCGTCTCGTTCTGCCTCAAAGAAACGCCGCTCGCAAAGCCGCGCGATTCCTGCAAAAAGTAATGCAGCGGCGTGCCGGTCACCGACGCGATGTCGATGCGGAAAGAGTCCTTGACCTTCAAAAACTGCTCGAGATCGGCGGCGGCAAAATCGCCAAACGTCGCCTGCGGATTCTCGGACATCCACAGGTGCTCGACGCCCGCCTTGAACGGCGCGACCTGCTTGCCCTCGGCGTCAAATTCGATCTCGATCCCGGCCGCCCAACGCTGTCGATACGCCGAGAATTCCATCGCGACGAGCATGTCGAGCACCGACTTGTTCAGCCCGTCCTGGATCGGGATCGCAGCCTCAAGCTCCGAGCGGCCGAGGCTGCCGACATCCGCGTTGTTTGCAAAATGAAACACCGGCACGACGCCGTATGGATTCGCGATCGTCTCGTCGGGCAGGAAGCCTTTCGGCTCGGGCAGCGCTCCCTCGCTTGGGTCTTTTGAAATGTATTTCTCGACGCGGTCGGGATAAAAGAGATTGAGCCGCACATGCTTGTCGGCCGCGATCCAATACTTGGCCGCCCACTCGATCCGTCCCGCCGATTCGTCGTCGTAAACGACGCTGATATTTGCCGCCCGATTTGGAAAGAGCATCGCCTTGCCGCCCGCATCCGGCCAGACGATCAGGTAAGCATCGCCAGCTCGCAGAGCCTCTTTGTGGACCTCACCGGCTCGCGTGCCCATCCGATTGCGCCGCCAGATAGACTCCGCGTCGGAACGCAGGCTGCCAGCCTGCGTTTGTGTGGTGACGGAGGACGCAGGCAAGCTGCCTGCGTTCCGACGCGTGTCGCCAAAACCCGTGATCCGCAGCTTGTCCCTCACCGCATCGCAGACGACTGGACACAGGTTGAGGGCAAATTCGCGAAACAGCGTCCCAAAGGTGTTTTGAAACTTCTCGGTCGCAAACGCCAGGTCGTGCCTGCCGTCGTAGTACCGCTCCAGCCGGTCGTAACGCGGTCCATTGATGCGAAAGTTTGTCAGTGCGTGTTCTATGTCTTTGTTCATGATCTTTAGTCGAATGTGTAAAATCTCTTGCCCTTGCGTCCCTCGATGACGCCGATCGCGAGCGTGACGGCATCGACCTGGTCGTCGTGACGTCCCTTGGGAAAGCTGCATGCCTCGTCGACGAAGTAGTGGTTCCACTTGCCCTTGACCAGATAGACACGCTTGTCCTCAGCCGCCGCGGCGAGCGGCAACGCCCGCGTAAATTTATCCGCCGCGACCGGCCGCAGCTTTAGCCGATGAGCGTCCGGGCCGAGCTGGAGCTTGAGGTCCTGTACCATCGCTCGGCCGTGAAGTGCCTCCTCGACGTAGTGCACCGTGTCGCGCTCTTGCCTGACGCGGTCGATCACAAAGCGACGCTGGGCCGGATAATCCAGACGCCTGACAAAGGCGCCGTCGATGTAGAATTTGCCGTCCTTTGCCCGTGCGACCCTAAAGCTCGCCGTGTAGTCCGCCGATGTCGCCGTCGAGATCGCGAGGTCGTAGGCCCTCACCCAGACGAGACCCTTTGGCGGGGCGTCGACCGTATGGACGAACCATTGCCGCTTGAAAAGATCACCGTCCTTTGGGACCGGGTTCTGCTGATAAAGCGACTCGAACGAGTAATGGCCGAGCGCACGCCTGATCGTTTTTAGCTGCCAGGCCCCAAAGTGTTGGGGCCATAATGCGTGCCCCGCATGCCTGATCAATGGGTCGCCCTTGCGTCCCAGTGACAGGGCCGGGAGCCTGAGAACGTCCCACTTTTCGCCCTCGCCGGTTGCAGCCCGCTTGAGCAGGCGGCCGGCAAGATCGTCCTCGTGCCAGCGTGTCTGGATCAGGATGATCTGGCCGTGCGGCGCGAGCCGGGTATAAATGTCGTCAGTAAACCAGTCGTACGTCTTGTCGCGCTTTGTCTCGCTCTCGGCATCGGCCCGGCTTTTTACCGGGTCGTCGATGATCACCAGCCCGCCGCCAAACCCCGTGATGCCGGCCCCGACGCCAACAGCCCGCATCCCGCCGCCATCGCGTGTCTCCCAATCCTCGACCGCCTTGCGCTCGGGCGAGAGTCCGAGCTCGTGGTCCTTGGCGATGCGCCTCACTTTTCGCGAAAACCTGTCAGCCAGCTTTTGGCTATGGCAGCCGATGATGACGTTGAGGCTCGCGTCCTGCTCCAAACGCCACGCCGCGTAGTGGACCGTGACCGTCTCGCTCTTGCCGTGCCGCGGCGGCATAAAGATCATCAGCCGGTCGCAATCGCCGGAGGTGACCCGATCGAGCTTTTTGCGAAGCAGGTCGAGATGCCGCGCGTCCCACTCCATCAGCGGAGTCGTCGCCCGCAGCCACTCCGCAAATGGCGACTGCTTGCGGCTTGTCGCGTCGCCGTGCGGCGAGGCTTTGGCTTTTCGTCCGTGTCCTTTCCGATCCACAGCGGAGCCTGCGCCTCCGACGGCCTGCTTTTTTCTGCCGATCGAGCCGCTCATTTCTCGTCCCGATCTCGCCTGCGGTTGATATAGAGCTGCACCAGCACGTCGACGGTCTTGCCGATCGCGAAAAAAACGATAGGCAGGACGACGGCCGATACCAGCGGCATCAGGCCGTCGCCGATCGTTGAGAGCAGCGTCGTACCGGCACTGACCCAGGCGAGTAGAATATTTTTCGTGTCGTTGATGGCGATGTGTTGCATAAATGATACACTCTTGCTACAATGAACGGACGACGATGGCCGCGTCAGGTCATCGAGATTTAAGGCGGCTCTTACTCACCGCCCGTCCATGCTTCGACCATAGACCGAAACGGCTCAAAAAAGATATGCAGGTTTTCTCAGAACGACAAATTATGCGTAAAACGACACAAGATTCTTACTTTGCTAAGTTGTGCGTAAAACGCCCACTCGTGCGTATTTTGAGCCAGTGTTTATCAGCGTCCACGACCGCGGGATCCACCCGTTTACCACTCAAGAGATATGAACACCACACAACGCATACTGGATCTGAAGCCGCGGACGATGCTCCGGCTTAGCGAGATCGAACGGCTCATCAGGAAGGAAAGGCTCGTCGTCCCACCGCTGTCGCGGCGCTCTCTCGTTGCGATGTGCGACGACGGAACATTTGAAACGGCTCCGCGCTCTCACAAGCGGGCACGATATCTCGTCACCGAGGAGTCGTTCCTAAAATGGGTCAAGGGATTGTCGGGATAAAGAAAGCCCCGATAAGGGCGGCTCTCGAATTGAAGGCCCGGCCGACCGTTCGATCACCTTGGGTGATCAGCAAGCGGAGCCGTACCGGTTGTGACGATGGAGAGATACGACCGTCCCGTGGACGACACGAAAGTGCCAGACATCACCACGCGCCTGGCAATCCGGGTCGCCGTATGCATAAACGATCGAATATTGTCTCCCGGCCTTTCTTAGGTTTGTAAAGAATTGAACTGAACGAGGGTATCCGTTAGGGGTTTCCGCGACCATCCGGAAGCGAACATTGCGCAATGTCGGCAGCCAGGCAGCCTTCACTAGATCCGAGGAGACGTAGATGCTTCGTCTCCTCGGGGCCGACTTGATGTAGAAGGTCACAATGTGGCTGACGACCTGCTTCATCACCCCCCTCGGCAGCACGACCTCCCGCTCCTGGCCTTCCGCGAATGGAGGAGCAGCAAGACAAAGCAGCAGACCTGCGATAGGCAAGAAGGCTTTCATGAGGAAAGGATGTCAGCGCGGCCCGAGAGAGTTGCTAGTTGATGCGAGAATGCACCCAATACCACCAAGTTAGCACGTCAGGTTGAGGCCTACCACGGGCCAGTTGACCGTTATTTGTTCCGTGCGAGCTGAACCGAGAAATACTCGAGGATCTCTTTGACGTGAGCGTCCTCGACGTCACCCTCGCGAGCGTCGAAATACTTTTCCGGCTCGCCCCAGTCAAATCTGGCACGCACAAAAAGCGTTGCCGGCGGACCGGCCGCGATCAACGCCGCTACGCCGTCCCGCACCGACTCACACCGAGCCCCGTCGCCCGCCAGATCGCATCGGTCCGAAAACAACGCGACAGTAGCTTCCTCGATCTCGGCCGTTTTCTCGGTAAGAGTGCCCAATCTCCGGGTGATCATGTATCGAACAATAGCGGGGCCGAGAGGCACGCGCCGTCTTCTCCAATACGCTGTGACAGATGCAGCGGCCGATCGTTCTTCCGCTCGGCAAAAATAAAGGACCGCCCCGATAGGACAGTCCTGACTCACGAATGAGGTTGGATCAAATTGTCGGGCCGGGGTAGCTGGAGCCGAGGCGGCCGGGCTCACCCTCGGCGAGGGCATTTACCAACTCGTAATGAAAGTAGTCGAATTTGGCCGCGACGGGCGGCTGCACGCGTTTGTCGTACATCTCGCGTGAGCGATCGATCGCCTCTCTGAGACGGTCGTAAAGGTCGCGCGACTGTCGGCCCTCAAGCACCTTCTTCTCGTTATAGAGCTTGATCTCGCTGACCAGCAGCCGTGCAAATCGACGTGCGTCGTTGTGGCTGCGGCGTTCCTCCTCGGGGACCTCGATCGGCAGGTCGACCGGACGGTCGCTCAGACGCGACCCGGCCACGGGGACGACCGACTTGACCGTTTCCGAAACGGGCTGGGCTGGAGACGCCTCAAAATTTGCGAATGGCGAGCCAGCCGCGGGCGCCGGTTCGAAAGGTGTTACGGGCTGCGCAAATGGCGACGGTGTCGACTCGGGGAAACCAGCCGGCTCTATCGAGCCGCCTGCCTCAAAGACCATCGCTCCCTCGGAACTCTCGTCCTCCGTGGTCGCGGGCTCAGCGTCGTGCTCGAACTGGTCGGACGACCCCTGGAACGCAGGCTGCTCGATTGTCGGTGCCGATTCTTCATACGCCGGCTCGGTCTCATGTTCCTCGACGTATCCCGGCGACTGAGGCTCCGTGTCATGGGCCGACTCCGCTTGCGGGAAGCCGCTCGAATACGAGTCGCTGTCGCTGAAAGAGAAATCAGATGCCGGCTGCGCCGCAGGCTCTTGAAACTGGGCTGCGGGAGTCTCGACGCTCGGCTGGTCTTCGTGATCGAGCTCGGCGGGCTGCCCGGCCGGAGCCGCGGCTGATGCTGCAAGCAGCTCGACGGTCAATCCGGCGACGCGCACAAGCGTCTCGAGGGCTTCACGCTGCAGGTGCGAACCCTCATTCCCATAATCGGCGTAGAGTACCGCTACCGCTTTTCCCCGGGCGACCAGCGGTATGGCGTACATCCTGTCGGGCCGGCCAAAATGCAGCGGCTCAAGAAACTCACTATCATCCGCGTGGGCACCCGCGGCGCTGTCGACCGTCTCGGTCGATCTCACGGCAAGGCCAAGGATAGAGTCGGCCGAGACCGGAAAATGAACGTCGCGAATGGCGTGCTCAGCGGCACCGGTCTCGTCGCCAAAGACCTTCCAGCCGGCGAGATGCTCGTTCTTGACGATGAAAAAGGCTCCGCGAGGCGCAAATCCGGCGGCGTGCTGAACAAGCGCCCTGAGGATCGACGATTGCGAATCCTTTGTGGTGATATCGTTTACGGCGTCGCGGATGCCGTCGAAGCCCGCAGCGGGAGCCGCCGTTTCCTTTTCCAGCTTCTCGGCCTCGGCGAATGCTGTCGCCGTGATCTTTGCTCCCTCGTCACGCGCAAGCCGCAGGTGCTCGGCGACGGTGCCGATGAACGCCTCGTCAAATTCGTTCTCGGATTCAATTCGGGCGGTGAACGCGGAAACAGCCTCGTCGATGGCGGCCTTTTGCTTGTCGAATTCCGACGCAATGCGCTCGCGAAATTCGACCGTCTCCTGCCGCATCTCGGCTATGACACCCTTGAGATAATTCTCGAATTCAGACCTTAGGCTGCGTTCGAGTTCTTCGCTGTTCACGTTTTCTTCTCCTCCATTGAGAGTAGGCCAAATAATTGCTGGGTTTGCTGGTGGCCGGTTGGGACGGGTAGAGATACCCTTTTGACTGGGACGACGCGAGTCGGCACACACGCATCCATCATTGCCGATTATGACGAATGAGCACCCGTAAAGTCAAGATTTTACTTGTAAAGAATGTTGAACGCGTCGCCTAAATGGCGACGACCGAGATCGCGGGATCGATCTCTTCGCGGATCATGTTCTCGATGGCCATGAGCGTTCCGGTCAGCGAGCTGGGACAACTGCCGCAGGCGCCTTCGTAGCGGATCGAGAGCTGGTTGTTTGCAAGCTCCAGTATCTCGAGCCAGCCGCCGTCGCCCGCGAGATACGGACGGATCCTCTCATCAAGCAGCGCCTCGATCTCACGCAGCTGCGGGTCGTCACTCGCCGCCGCCGCGCCGATGGCCCCGCCAACAGATGCTGCAGCACTTTTTGCCCCGCCATTCGTAGCCACGACCTCCGCCGCACGGATCGGGACCGCAAGATCGGGCAGGATCTCGTCCCACTCGGCCTCATCGGTCTTTTCGACCGTGATCATCTTGTCCATGTAAAAGACCGAGACGACGTTGCCGACGTCGAATATCGACTTTGCGAGCACGTCATTAGCTCCATCCTCGATGGTCTTGAAGGAATGCGAGGTCCCGTGAGAGACAGGCTCCCGCAAAATGAACTTGACGGCGTTGGGATTAGGCGTCTCTTGAATGTCGGCGATCTTGGGCATCTCTCGTAAGTCTAACTAACAGTGCAACTTACAAAGTTACCAAATCTTGACAAATAAGTCAACATTAACGGGTACGGGACGGAGTGCATACAGAGAAACGGCCGGAGCGCCTGAGACGCGTCGGCCGCCGCAATTGTTTTGGTTCGAACCCGCGGTGAAATGCGGATCTATTCGGTTATATGGATGTCGTCGGTCTTATTGACCCTTCCGGACATGAACATGACACCGAATACCACCATGAGCACGGCGAGAACAATGCCTCCTACCATGAACATCGTGTTTGCATCGGGGGTCGTCTGAAATTTATAGAAACAGAATGCCGCCCCGATGAGGCTAATGACGGCCAGCAAGCCGCTGAGTGGACCTTTCACAAAATCACCTCCAACTTGTCCCGCTCGAGGGACGTCTCGTGAAGCAATACGACACGCTCTGGATGCGGCCGCCTGTAAAATGGCACTTTTGCCCTTTGTTTATCAAACTGCTTGTAAATTCACCCTCATCTTACTCCCAGTTTCCCGTGAAACGCAAGGGAATTAAGGACTAGGTGGTTTGCGTCCTGGCGATCACCACGCGATCGATAGCCTGGAGATCGGCAAGGAACTTTGGCGTCTGCCAGACACGTGGTTCAAACAGGCCTTTTACGGCGGCGGCCTGCCCTTCACCGATCTCCATGATAAGAACACCGCCGGGCCGCAGGAGGTGACATGAATCCGCCACGATCAGACGAATTATGTCGAGTCCGTCGCGTCCGCCTGCAAGCGCTCCGATGGGCTCGAAGTCACGAACCTCAGCCTGCAGACCCCCGATATCGCCGTCGGGAATGTACGGCGGATTAGAGACGATCAGGTCAAAACTGCCTTCAACACCGGCGAACAGATCAGCCTCGCGCAGCTTGAGCCGCGCGGCAACGCCATGTTTTAAGGCGTTCTGCGCCGCCAGTTGCAGCGCGGATATTGACACGTCTGTCGCTATCGCACGAGCCGCGGGTACTGAGTGTAGTATCGACACGGAGATGCATCCCGAACCGACGCCGGCCTCGATGAATCTTGGCTCATGATGAGAGCTGATGACGTTAACAGCGGCCTCAACGAGGATCTCTGTCTCGGGCCGCGGGATCAGCACACCCGGCACGACGTCGAATTCGAGCCTCCAGAATTCCTGCCGGCCCGTGATGCACTGAAACGGCTCGCGCGAGGCACGTCGGGCGATGAACGCCTCAAAAGCGGCGCTCTCCTCGGCCATGAGCTCATATTCTGGATGGGCGATGAGAAAAGCCGAAGGCCTGCCAAGTGTGAATGCCATCAGCGACGCGGCCTCGCGGCGAGGTTCGGCGACGCCTGCGTCGGCCAGCTTGATCGCAGCGGCAGCGATGGCGTCGGCGATATTCATTTACGGACTTTGGCGAGCTTTTCAAAAAGCTGCTCGTATTCGTCGGTGACAGTTTCCCAATCGTAATTCTGCCGAACGCGCTCCTGAGCCGTTGCACGAAGGCTCTCGACGAGCGCCGGATCGCCTAAAACCTCTTGGATCTTGTCGGTCAGCTCGCCCGCGTCGGAATAGAAAAAACCTGCTTCGGCCGCGACCTCGCGATTCTCCGGCGTGTCGTAAACGAGACAGCAGTTGCCGGCTCCCATCGCCTCAATGAGTGCCGGGTGTGTGCCGCCAACCTCTGTGGCATGGAGGTAGGCATATGCATTTTGCTGCAGGGCTTTCATGTCGGGACCGTAGATAGCCCCGGGCATTAGCACTCGCGGGTCCGTGGATGCGAGGTCGGCGAGCTTGCGTTTGTATTCGTTGGCATAAGGAGCATCGCCAACGATCAGTAGCCTTAGGTCCGTCTTCACGTTCTTGAACGCCTCGATGACCATTGCCGCGTTGTTCTCAGGCTCAAGCCGGGACACGTATAGAAAATAACGCTCCGTCGTGACGCCGTACTTAGCTATGGAATCAGGGTCGGCGTTTCGCGCCACCTCAGCGCCATACGCGATCAGCGTCGTGGCGGTTCCGTACCGCTCGGCGTAATAATCGCGGATCACGCGTGCATCGGTCACGACCTCGCTTGCAAGCCACACAGAAGCCTGTTCACAAAAGCTGTAGTAAGCGCGACCGAGAGCGTTCCACTTTCGCCGTTTGCGTTCGAGGCCATCTACGTTGAGCGCGACGGGCGTTCCCGTCCAGGTGAGAACCGGCACAAATGGCGCATTCGCCGCGTTGCACACGAGCACGACATCGAAGCCTTTGGTTGCCGCGTGCAGCATCGACAATAATCCGTGAATAACGGTGTCGAGATACTTGTGCCGGACGGTGGGCAGAATTAGGAGCTTCGCGCCCCTATGCTCCTCCAGATCGCGACTTACATAGTGCGAACGGCAATACACGGTCACGTCATGGCCCCGCGACACGAGACGCTTTGAAAGCTCCTCCGCAAGGGTCTCAAACCCGCCGTAGTTTGCGGGAATGCCGCGTGTGCCGATGATCGCGAGACGCATCTATTCCGTAAAAGCAGCACGTTCATGACCCATTACCCGCTGATAGACATCGAGGGTTCTGCGGGCGGTCTCGCGCCATGAAAATTGTCTAGCGCGTTCCAGGCCGCGTAGCGAAAGTTCTTGTCGGAGCTTTGCGTCACCCAGTACACGCGACAGCCCCGCGGCGATCGCGCTGACGTCCAACGGATCGACCATGACGCCGGCTTCGCCAACGACCTCGGGAAGACTGGTGCGGTTGCCCGCGATGACCGGCGTGCCGCACTGCATAGCCTCGAGCAAGGGTAGTCCGAAACCCTCAAAGAAGCTTGGGTATATAAAGCATTTCGCGGCGGAGTAGAGCGCTGCGAGGTCTTCCTCGGGGACGTATCCGGTGACGATCACGCGGCCTTCGCACCCGCTTTGCCTGATCGCTGAGATCGATTCCGCCGAGAGCCATGCTCTTTTCCCGACAAGCACCAGCTGCGGAAGGTCTGCTCCGTCTTTGAGGAGACCAGCGTACGCGCGGATAAGGCGGACCAGGTTCTTTCGGGGCTGGATAGATCCGACGCATAGGACGGGATCGTCCCTGAAACCATACTTCAGCCTGACGCGATCGATCTCAGTTCGCGTCGCGGGTTTGAGGGCAGAGGACGCAGCCAAAGGTATCGACGTAACGGCGTTCTCGGCAAGGCCGTACGTGCTGACGATGTCCTGCCTCGAGAATTCGGACGGCGTGATAACGTGGTCCGCGGTCCTAGCCGTCCGGCGCGTGGTAAGGCGGATCTGGAAACTGCCCCGCCGGGTAAAGGTCTCGGGCAAATGTTCGTATGAAAGGTCATGTATCGTCGCGACCACCTTGCATGGTGCCCATGGCGGAGCAGTGAACTGAACGTGCAGCAGATCGACGGGTCGACGGCGGAGCTCGATCGACAAGGCGAGGGGAACACGTATGAGCGGGGTGTGAGGGAATATTCTCCTTACCTTGAAGTTTGGCCAGCGGCCCGAAAGCCTATCGACGGCCGCAGACCGTGTAACGTATATCGTGTATTCGTTATCTGCGTCTATCGCGGCCAGGGACTCGATGAGGTTCGAGCTGTAGGTCTCGTTCCCGGCGAGGGCTGTACCGATCGAATGGCCGTCGATAGCGATGCGCATTTATATCTACTTCGGGATCGCCACGCCGATCCGGGCGAGCTCCGTACTTATCCCTTGAATAAAGGCCGCCTTCGAGAAGCGGGCAGCATTTTCTTTGATCCGATTTGTGTCGAATTGTATCATTCGGGCACGCTCGACCGCTTTTACGATCGATGGTGGGCCGTCCATCTCGTATAGGACGCCGGTCTCGCCATCGACGACCGTTTCAAGAAAGCCGCCCTCGGCGGGTGCTATGACCGGTTTCCCAAACAGCTGTGCTTCCACGGCAGTGATCCCAAAATCCTCATCGATCGCGGCGATCACAAGGGCCTCGCAGCGATCGTAGTAAAGACACAGCTCGCGGTCCGTCAGAAAGCCCGTGAAGCTGATATTCTTGTTCGCCGAGGCGAGCATCCGCGCATCAAGCTTGCCGGTTCCAACAATTACAAGCGGTTTGCCCGACGTGTTGAATGCCTCCACGATCACCTCGACGCGCTTCATCTCGTCCAGGCGGCTCACGACAAGATAGTAGCCGCCGTTCTCTCCCGAAGGCTCAAAGTCGCGAACGCGTTCGAGTAGATCGACCTGCGGATACACAACGGCTGCCTCCCGGTCATAGAACCGTTTGATACGCCGACGGACATTCTCGGAATTTGCGATGAAATGGTCGACGCGTTGGACCGCGCGTCGGTCCCAGCGGCGCAGCAATTCCACAAACCGTTTCCAGACCCGGCCTTTGATCGAGCTACCTTCGTAACGCTCGGAATACTGCCACAAAAACCGCGGCGGTGTGTGGCAATAGCAAACGTGCATTTGGCCGGGCCGCGTACGGACGCGATCCGCACAGTATGAAGAGCTGGAGATCACAAGATCGAAGGCGCGTACGTCAAGCGACGCAAACGCGGCAGGGAGAAAGTAGACCCAGGCGTTTATCAGTCTCGTTACACGGTCCCAGCCGCGTCGCTCGAGGACATTGGGTGACTGCCACAGGATCGGAAGTTTCTGAATAAAAGTTGTTCGTATCTCGTGACGCCGAAGCTCGTCCGAGATAATTTCGTCCGCGTAATATGACGTGAATACAACGGCCTCCGGAAACATCTCGGCGAGCACGTCGAGCACCCTCTCGGCCCCGCCCGTCTCGCGCAAGTAGTCATGTACGATCGCGATCCGCATCTGATCAAATGCTCCTCGCGGTATCGCCGAGTCTGTGAGCCGGCGGGAGAGGTGAGAACCAGTTCAGCTTCATTCTCAGAATTGGGGTGACTAGCCGCTAACGATCGATCAACTTAGCCGGTACTCCTGCTACGGTTGCACCGTCGGGGACATCGCGAGTCACTACGGCGCCGGCGCCGACGAGGGCATTCTCGCCGATCGTGATGCCGGCGATTATCGTCGTGTTAGAGCCTATACTCGCGCCTTTCTTGACGGTGGTCAGGATGACCGACCAATCGGCTTCGCTCTGAGATGACCCGTCGGGGTTGGTCGCTCGCGGATACTTGTCGTTCGTGAACATCACGCCGTGGCCGATAAAGACGTTGTCCTCGATGGTCACTCCCTCGCAAACGAACGAGTGCGACGAGATCTTGCAGCGTCGACCGATCTTTACGCGTTTTTGGATCTCGACGAATGCGCCGACCCGACTCTCGTCACCAATCTCACAGCCGTAGGCGTTGACAAACGAGTAGATCATTACGTCATCGCCCAGCGTGACGTTGTTAAGACGAATGCAATTCTCGCGTAGGTAGTCGTCGGTAAAGATCGTCGGCATATCGACAGTCAAAAGGGGAGAAACCCTAGAACTCAATAAATCGGCCGCCACCACTTATCGACTCACCCGAGGCCTCAAGCACCCGGACGACATTCAGCCCGGCGAGGCCGTCGGTGATCGGCGTTTTATCGTTCAAAATGCAGTCGATAAAATGCCGGGTCGCCTCGGCAAGGGCCTCGGTCTGGTCGAGTTTGGGCGAGAGCATGTCGCCCGTACGGTACTGCACAAGAGTGTCATACACTCCCTCTCGTGTCGTGACGTCGATACCCTTGTTGTACACCTTGACCTTCTCGCTCGCCTCGGTGTCGTCATAGACGATCATCGATTTTGTACCTCCGATAAGAGTACGGCGGATCTTCATCGGGGCGAGCCAATTCACGTGAAAGTGGGCGATCAAATTGTTCTCAAATTGCAGCGTCAGATAAGCAATATCCTCGAGTCCGTTCCCGACGTGGCAGGTGCCGACGGCCGAGACCGCGAGCGGACGTTTTTCCAAGAGGTAATCCGCTATCGAGAGATCGTGCGGTGCGAGGTCCCAGATCACATTGACGTCGTGCTGAAAAAGCCCGAGATTCACTCGCACCGAGTCGAAATAATAAAGCTCGCCAAGACGATCCGAGGTGATCATCTCCTTCATCTTGCGGACCGCACCCGTGTAGATGAACGTGTGGTCGACAAAAAGCTTTAAGTTCTTCGTGTCAGCAAGCTCGATGAGCTCCTCGGCCTCGCGCGAGGATGCGGTCATCGGTTTCTCGATAAAGCAGTGTTTGCCTGCGGTCAACGCTCGCTTTGCCAGCTCGTAGTGGGTTGAGACGGGTGTCGCGATGACGACGATATCGACATCGGGCCGGTCGATGGCCTCGTTTGCCGAGGCCGACGTCTCGATGCCATAAAAGGCCTTTCGCATACGCGCGAGGCGCGTCTCATCTACGTCACAGGCGACGACACCGTCGACCTCGTCGAGTGAGAGAAAATTCCTGATCAGATTCGGCCCCCAGTAACCGGCGCCGATCACGGCAACTTTCATCGTTAATGTCCGCCTTTTGCGAGCAGCATCACAGGGAGTGTCTTGAGAATTATACGCAGGTCGAATAGCGGGGACATATTGTCGATATAAAAAAGATCGAGGATGACCATATCATTAAAATCGACCGCTGAGCGGCCGGCGACCTGCCACAGCCCTGTGCAGCCGGGAATGACGGATAGACGGCGGCGGTGCCAGTCCTGATAACGATCGAGCTCGTACGGCATGCAGGGACGCGGGCCGACTAGGCTCATGTCGCCCTTGAGAACGTTAAAAAGCTGCGGGAGCTCGTCGAGACTGCTCTTACGTAGTAGTCGGCCGATAGTCGTGACCCGAGGGTCGTCGGTGATCTTTTTCACGCCGCTGCGATCTTCCCATTCGCCGCCGATAAAGTCGACGGCGAACTGCCGGTGGATAGCGTCGTCGGTGTCCACGTTCATCGTACGGAATTTGTAGAATTCGAAGGGCCGGCAATCCTTGCCGATCCGCATTTGCTTGAATAGGACGGGGCCCTTTGAGGTTAGTTTGATGATCAATGCGATCACTAGCAGCGGTAATGCCAGGAGCACAAGCCCGACGAACGTGACCACCATGTCAAAAACGCGCTTGTAGGCTGCAAAGAGGGCGTTCTCGTAATTTTGCGGCATCCGTACGATCGGAATCCCGAGATATTTCTCGAGCCGCACTTTCTCTGGAATGATGTTGTAAAGCTCGGAGACGAGCCGCACCTCGGCTCTGGTCTCCTGAGCCCGGTCCATGATATCGAGCAGTGCTCCATGCGTGACATCGCTTTCGGCGATTATGATCTCGTCGATATCGAGCTCGCGGACGAGGCGATCAAGGTCAGAGAGATGCCCAACATTCACCAACTCCTTAAACACACGCTCGCCGTCCTCAAGGCCGTCGTTCACAAAACCCACGACGTCAAAGCCGTGTGTTTCGTCGTATGCGATCTGCGCGGCGACCATCTTTGCAGTGCGGTCCCGGCCCACGATCAATACACGGCGGTGAACGATCTTCTTCTTTGACGCGAGCGCAAACAGCCGCCTGAAGACCAGCGTCCTGAACGTCATCATCAGCAAAATGCTGATCGCAACAAACAGCCCGAGCACCAATCGCGACTCGACGAAATCGAGTCTCTTGAAAATGAACGTGATCAGTATCACGCCGAAGAGGCCGTAAATGAGCGATTTGGCGATCGCGATCAGCTGCTCGCCAAATGACATAAAAAGATTCAACTTATAGAGACTGAAATGCTGAAAGATGGCGACCAGAACGAGCGAATATACAACGATGAGCGCCCCCTGAGTCCTGACAAGCGGCCGCGATAATAATTCCATTAACGGGACGTTGTAAAAACGGATCAATATCGCTGTTGTCCACGCCGCAAGGAGCAGGACATAGTCGCAGCCCGCGAGGACAAATTTGTATAGCGGATACTGTTTGAGCATCTAGAGAAAGGCCGAGATCTGCTCTATTACAAAGCTTTCGACACGGTCGGTCAAGGCCTTTGTCTGCTCGTGCTTCCGTCTCTCGAGACGGATCTTAGAAAGGTCGCGAGCGTCGCGGATGAACGTGATCTCGCCGTCAGATTCCATCCGTCGATCAAGGGCTCCCTGCCGCCCGGCAAAGATGCTGTAGACCGGAACACCGAGAAGGGCAGCCTCTCGGTTCATCGTGCCGCCGCCGGAGATAAGCAGATCGGAAGCAAAAGCGAGCTCGAGCCCATCGATCACTTCGTCAAGCAAGATGCATCGCGAACCGGCGTCAGCAACATTCGCGATCCGCTCCGCGATCTCGGCAGTCTGCTCGTGCGTGCGTGGGACGATGACGGTGATAACGTGTTCGGCGCTCAGCAGGAAGTGCAGAATCCCGTCGAGTAAGACCTCGCTCTTGTCCGAGTGATAGTTTGCCGTCGTCGCGGGCGGCCGCAGCGTGACGAGGACCTTGCAGGCCTCGCTCTCGTGACCGTGCCTTGCCAAGAACCGCTCTCTAAAACCTGCTGTCGGTTCAAAGGGATTGACATACAGCTCCTCTTTTATCCCGGCATATTTGACACGTTTATTCGCGGCAAGCCCGATCCCATTGAGCACGGTGTCCGGAATGCGATCGGGTACAAGCACCTTCGTCGAAAATCGGTTAAAGATACTCGTCTCGGTGAACTCGTAATCGTACATGGTCAGGACCGGGATCTTGAGCCAGCGAGTCGCAAGCACCATCGAACGCGAGCCGTGACTAACGGCTACCGAGATCTGCTTGTGCTGCTGATTGACGTGGGAGACGAGCTGTTTGCTGCGGACCAACAGACCGCGAACCTTGTCGATGCGGTTCTTGCCGTAATGTCGGCCAATAATGGTGTACGTGCCGGCGAAACCCGCGAGGTCAAGCAGCTCAACCGTCTGCGAGTGATCGCGTACGGTGAGAATGACCTCCACGCCCTTATCTCTAAGATGTCGAATTACGGGCGCAAATAGCGGGACATGCGGTGAGTTATCAAGGTCGATCCAGATCGCTCCCAACGCGGCTCATTCTCCGGCGGCGGCCGTTCGCGGGACCGCAGCGATCAGTGTCTCGCATACAAATGCGATCTGCCCGGGTGTCAATTCGGCATACATCGGCAAGCTGAGAAGCTCGGCCATTTGCGCGTATGCGACCGGCACGCTGTTGGGTTTGTAACGCAAATTTGCGTAAGCCTCCATAAACGGAATAGCAGTCGGATAGTGAATCCCCGATTCGATTCCCGCGTTCTTGAGCTTTGCAGCCACCGCGTCGCGATCGGGCACGCGCACGACATACAGATGATAAGTATGAGTCGAGTGCTCAGGTGCGACCGGGATAGGAAATTTGTCTCGCAGAAGTTCGTCGTAACGCGCGGCGTTAGCACGGCGTGCGTCGAGCCACGAGTCGAGGTGCGGGAGCTTCACCGAGAGAACGGCGGCCTGAATGCCGTCCATTCGACTGTTGCGTCCGACGATCGTGTGGCGATTCTTCTCAAACTGCCCGTGATTTGCGATCAGACGCGCCCGATCCGCCGTCTCCTTTGAATTTGTAACGATCCCGCCCGCATCGCCAAAAGCCCCGAGATTCTTTGACGGGTAAAAGCTGAATGTCGCGGCATCGCCAAACGTCCCGACCTTGCGGCCCTTGTAGGTCGCGCCGTGTGCCTGCGCACAGTCCTCAATGAGTTTAAGTCCGCGGCGTTTGGTAACGGCCACGATCTCATCCATCTCCGCCGGCAAGCCATAGAGATGTACCGCTATCACGGCCTTTGTACGCTCGGTCACACGCTCATCGATCCTGGCCGGATCGATGTTGTAGTAATCAGCATCGCAGTCGACAAAGACTGGCGTCGCCCCGACATTCGACACCGCCTCGGCCGTCGCGATAAAAGTGTTTGCCGGCAGAATGACCTCGTCGCCAGCGCCGATCCCGAGGGCGGCAAGAGCTATTTCGATCGCGTCCGTGCCGTTCGCCACCGCGACACAATGGTTTGCACCGAGATACGATGCAAACTCCTGCTCAAATTTCGTGGCGCGGCCGCCGCCGATGAATGCAGTGTCGGCGACCGCACCCATGATCGCGCCGTCGAATTCGTCTTTCTGAGCCGCGTATTGAGCTTTTAGATCAACAAAAGGGACATTCATAACCACAAATGCCTATTATGCGTCAGCGCAGCCGATTGCGATAATTGTCGCCGGCCTGCAAACACAAGTAATATAGACACGCCGATGAAGCAGATCCTGCAAAATACGCGCTCGGGCGAGGTCACTGTCGAGGAAGTTCCCGCTCCGACGCTGCAGCCCGGCCGCGTGCTCGTTCGCACCGTCGCCTCGCTGATATCCGCCGGAACAGAAAAAACAGCGGTCGACGATGCAAAGAAAAGCCTCTTGACGCGGGCAAAAGAGCGTCCTGACGCCGTCAAAAAGGTGATCGATCGCGTCAAAAGCGAAGGCCTCGCCGCCGCATATTCGGCCGTTAAGGCAAAGCTCGATTCCTCCTCCGCATTAGGCTACAGTGCCTCTGGCGTTGTTGTCGCGATCGCGAACGACGTCACGGATCTCAAGACCGGAATGCGTGTCGCGTGTGCGGGCACAGGTTACGCCTCGCACGCCGAAATGATTTCGGTACCGCGAAATCTGTGTGTTCCGCTGCCTGACGAAGTGAGCTTTGAGAACGGAGCATTTGGCACTCTCGGAGCCGTTGCATTGCAGGGCGTACGTCTCGCCGCACCGACGCTCGGTGAGTCGGTCGTCGTCATCGGCCTTGGGCTGCTAGGGCAGATCACCGTTCAGCTTTTGCGAGCAAATGGTTGTCGTGTCTTTGGCGTCGACACTGACGAGAGTAAATTCGCAAGTGCTCTCGCGATCGGTGCAGAGAAATGTTCACCGCCGGCCGACGCTGCCTCGCTCGTCCTCGACTGGTCTCGCGGCCGCGGTGCCGACGCTGTAATTATCACCGCCGGAACGTCGTCAAACGATCCGATCGAATTAGCCGGCGAGATCGCTCGCCTCAAGGGCCGCGTCGTCGCTGTCGGTCTCATCGGAATGGACGTGCCGCGAGACGTTTACTTCAAAAAAGAATTAAGTCTGCAAGTGTCGATGTCCTACGGTCCGGGGCGATATGACGCCGAGTATGAGGAGCGCGGTCACGATTATCCGTTCTCATATGTTCGCTGGACCGAGGGTCGCAACATTGAAGCGTTTCTCGATCTGATCGCAAACGGCAGCATCGACGTTAACCGCCTGATCACTCACAAGTTCTCGATCGATCGCGGTACGGATGCGTACAAATTGATCTCCGGCGAAACACAGGAATCGTACCTCGGCATCGTTCTCCAATACGATCCGGAACGCGAGATTGAGCGTCCGAGGATCGTATCCAAAGCTGCTGCGAATGGCGAGATTCGAGTCGGCCTTATCGGCGCAGGCGATTACGCACGCGCGATGCTGCTGCCGTACTTTAAGACGGAAAAGGCAGAATTCATTTCCGTCGCAACCGCGAGCGGTGTTTCGGCGAGGAATATCGCGCAGCAGTTTGGCTTTGCGTCAACAGTCTCGTCGACGGATGAGATCATCGGCGACGCCGGTGTGAATGCTGTTGTTATCGCAACGCGTCACGATACGCATGCATCACTTGCGGCCTTAGCATTACAGGCTGGAAAACATATCTTTGTTGAAAAGCCTCTGGCGATGAATGACGCCGAGCTCAATGACGTTCTCGCGGCCGCGAAGGAATCGGCAACCACGCTCACGGTCGGCTTTAATCGACGTTTCTCGCCCGCAGCTCTTGCGGCAAAAGAATTCTTTTCGGAGATCGACGCTCCGTTGTCGATCCTTTACCGAGTCAACGCCGGCCGCATTCCAAAGGATCACTGGGTCCACGATCCCGTTCAGGGCGGCGGACGCATCGTCGGTGAAGTTTGTCATTTTATCGACCTGATGCAGTTCTTGACCGGCTCGCGCGTCGGCCGCGTTCACGCCGCGTCGATCAACTCACAAAACGCTGCCGCGACAGACGACGACTCGGTGATGATCACGCTCAAATTTGCCAACGGCTCTGTGGGAACGATCGCGTACCTCGCCGAGGGTGACAAGGCGATGCCAAAGGAGCGCGTTGAGATTTGTGGCGCGGGCCGGACCTTTGTTATCGATGATTTTCGTGAGACGCGAGCGTATTCGGGCGGCAAGGAAAGTGTCAAGAAACTCGGCCGTCAGGACAAAGGCCAGCACGCGGAGGTCGCCGCATTCTGCAAGCTAGTGCGAGCCGGTGGCGAGCCGCTCATCGCTCTCGATGATCTCGCGTCGACAACCCGCACAACATTCCGCATCCTCGATTCACTGCGCAGCGGTATCGCCCTTGACGTTTCGCCTTAGCATCTTTCCACAAGCCCAACACACAGCGAACGCCGCGAAGATAAACATGAAGTGCAACGACGCGAGCACGTAGCGGTACTCCGTGTGGACGAGCGGCTGTACCGTCAGGTAATACAGCGGCACAGCGGCAACGACGATCATCTCGCGGTAACATTTGCGCAGCCAGAGTACGATGACACCCAACACGCCTAACGGCAGAAAAACCGACGTAACAAAGACCCGTTGCAAGAATTTGAGGGGTTTATTGATCCAATAGAGAACAACGTTCGTCGTCTCCTTCTCGTCACGGTCCGGCGCGATAGCCGGGACTCGCTCAAGTCTCAGCGTAGCCGATCCGCGCTTCACGACGCCCCACGCAAACCACAGCGGATCCGCCGCCACTACGCTCCTGCCAAAGGCGATGCGTCGCCTTTCACGCTCGACGCCATTCGGGTCGTACAGAGCCGTATATGTCGTGCCTGAAGCATCGAGCCGGGCATCCAGTGCCATCACATCCTCATCCGTTAGCGGCAGACCGCGGCTGCCGTCGTCGATGTCCCCAAGTCCCTCGACGAGTGTTGTGCCCGCACCGAGTGAGAGCGGGACAAAGCTATCAAAGCAGACCGCGTTCCGGAATGTGATGGGAGCGATGATGAAAAGAAATACAGCGACGATCGTTGCCGTAAACTCCAGACGTGATCCCTTCGCAGCGATGGTAGTCGCCGCGATCGCGAAGAAAACGGGTAACAGCAATGCGTTCGAGCGCAGCCAGCACGATACTCCGAGAAATAATCCGCATAGGACCGCGTTCATCAATCGGGCATCCTTCATCGCCCTTACGAGAAAGTAGATCGCCGCGAGGATCGGAATAACGCTCAGCTCATCCGGCAGCAGTAGTCCCGAGTGATACGCCAACTGTGGTGACAACGCCGCGAGCGATCCGGCGATAATGCCGACGCGTTCGCTGAACAGCGCGGCCGCGATCAGGAATAACAGCAAGCCTGCAAGCGAGTTCAAAGCGATCTGAAAAAACCGCCACGCGTCGCCGTCACCCGCGACCGCGTAAACGACGCCGACCGCGAGCGGATAACCAGGCGGATGATCGATGACGCGTGCGTTCGTCGGCGGATCGTCGCCGGCCACAAATGTGCGCACGTCATCGCTCGCTAGCTTATGCGCATCGCGAAGGTAGTTCTCCGTGACGACGGTCTGAACCGTCGCCATCTCGATCTTGTTGTTTTGCCAGACAAGGATCCGCACCGCGAAGCTCGCGGCAAACAATACGAGACATATGACAAGTCGCCGTTTCACTTATCGAGAAATTCGCAGAACCAAAGCTCGAGCGTCAGCAGGAAAAATACGTGAAGATTGTAGTCCTCGCGGCCTGAGAGATTTGCTTCGATGATCGATCGCACCGCACTCGGGTCGAAGAGACCACGTGATCGGATCTGCGATCCCGACAACAACTCGTCGACCATCGGCTTTAGGCCGCCGCGGAGCCACGAACGTATAGGAGCGCCAAAACCCGCCTTCTTTCTCCACACAACATCGCGCGGCAGCACCTGCTCGGCGGCCTTTTTTAGAATGTACTTTCGCTTGAGCCCTTTGATCTTGAGCGACGACGGCAGGCGCGCCGTAAGGTCGAGCATTTCCTTGTTGAGAAACGGAACGCGAACCTCTAGATTCGCAGCCATCGACGTGCGGTCGGTCGTGTCGAGATTGAGCGCCGGCATGAATGTCTTAAAGTCTACGTAGAGCAAACGGTTGAGCGGCGTTACGTCGCGACATTTCTCAAAGTGCTCGCGATGACTCGAATAAGCATCGAAGGTCGAATCTTGCGCCCCAAGATCCGCAACATAAAGGCCGCGCTTCATCTCGTCGGTAAAATAGGTACCAAATCCCAGATACCGCTCTTCAAAATCCATCGCGGCGCTTCTGGCAAACTTCTTTGCGTTCCGCATCGGCGCCGTAAAGCGTCCTTTGCGTCCGCCCGGCAGGAGGCTCTCGATGGTGCTCATCACCGGACGCCGCAGTGCCATCGGGACTACATCTGTAATACCCGCGAGCTGCATAGCCATTTGTCGCGGGTAGCCCGCAAAGACCTCGTCGCCGCCCATTCCCGATAGCATTACGGTCTCGGTCGCACGAGCTTGCTTTGAGATCAGGTATGACGGGATCGCCATGTCGATGATCGGCGCCTCCTGATGACGCACGAGCAGCGGAAGCAGGTCGGCGAGGTCCGGCGTGAGAAGCGTCTCGTGATAGTTGATGTCGAGCAGCTTTGCGACCTTGCGCGACCATTCGACATCGTCGGGAATAATGTCGTACGCGAGATCGTCGGCCGAGATGCCGGTCGTGTATGCCGAGACCTTACCGGACGTGTGGCGCTTCATCATCGCGACGATCGATGAGGAATCCACGCCGCCCGAGAGGAATGCTCCCACCGGAACATCGGCCACCATTTCGAGGTCGGTAACCCGGTCAAGCGTGTCAACGACGCGTTCCGTCCAGAGCTTTTCGTCCGCCGCCTTTTCCTCGACCGAAAAGTCGAGGTCCCACCATTCGTGTGTCGTAAACTTGCCGTCTCGCCAAATGCCATAGTGGCCCGGCAAGAGCTGCGAAACGCCGCGAAACATTGTCCGCGGCGGCACCGGCCAGAGGAATGTCAGGGCCTGATTTAGCGACTCATGATCCAGCTCGGCAGTGATGAGGCCCGATGCTAGTATGGCCTTGATCTCCGATCCAAATGCGAAACCGTCCGCCGTTTCGGCGTAGAACAGCGGCTTTATTCCGGCACGATCACGGGCGAGTGTGAGCTGTTTTTCAACGTCGTCCCAAACAGCAAAGGCGAACATCCCGTTGAGCTTGTCGAGACACTGTGCTCCCCATTTACGGAATGCCTTGAGCAGAACCTCCGTGTCGCTTGCCGTGTGAAAGCTCTCGCCCGCAGATTCGAGCTCGGTTTTCAGTTCGCGATAGTTATAGATCTCGCCGTTTAGGATGAGGGCGTAACGGCGATCCTCGGTGAGCATCGGTTGATGCCCCGCGGCAGAGGTATCAATGATGGAGAGTCGTCGATGACCAAGGCAGGCGCGCGACGCGCCGAAGGGTTCGCTTAGGTAAACGCCTTCGTCATCCCGTCCACGATGCTCGATCGCGGCGAGACACGCCGGCATCCGCGCCGCGGGATCATGGGAGATGAGTCCGGCAATTCCACACATTACTTTTTCGCCCTCATTGTCGCCCACAAATGCCAGCCGAGCGCGCCCGCGAGCGGCAACCAACCGATAGGCAGCGGCGGAGCGTGCATGAATTCCTTATGCGTTTCAACGATGTCAAATGCGGGAAAGTCACGCTCGATCTCACCCCGATCGTAGACCTTGGAATACGGGTTGAAAGGCCCGTCGGTACTGACATTTACGAAGTTCTGCATCGTCAGATATTTGCCAAGGCCAACCTTTTTTGCGTTGTCCAAATGGTCGTTGTAAATGCCCCCTGGCCGCGTCCGGCTCACGTACAAGCCAGCAAGCCCTAGCCTGCGGACCACGGAGATCGCGAGCAAATAGTTCACCGACCATTTTGCGTAAAGCATCACGATCAACGATCCGTCCCGCTTGAGAACACGCGCGATCTCGGCCTGCGCGCTCCTGATCTCAGGAATATGGTGCAGCACGCCGTGACTAAAAACGACGTCAAAAGCGTTGTCATCGAACGGCAGATCCAAGGCACTCGCCTGCTCGATGCGATCGAACGGCAGATCTTTGAGCGCAAAGCGCATTCTGACGCGTTTTACCGATTCGTCCGTGAGATCCACGCCGCTGTAAATACCGCCGCGTTTTGCGATCTGCTCGGCGTCCGCACCCTGACCAAGTCCGATCTCGAGTACGCGTTTCTCTTGCCAGTCGATGCGGTCGAGATTCTTGAGAATGTGCGGCTCTTTGTTGTAACGATATTCGTCATAGCGGTCAAAAAACTGTTGGTACTCGGCGCGCGTTTCTTCATTGAGATCGCCTACAAGCTCGGCCCCGCACGGATGAGCCTGCCAAAAATCCTGAATGGAAGCCTGCGTCGTCATCGGCCCTGGGCTTCGATCAGTCTCGCGACCGCATACGCCATCCACGCCTGTCCCCAACGCATGAAGGGCGTTTGGTTTACCAGGTAACGGTCTAACTGGTAATAAAAAAAGTTATCTACATCGAGCATGTGACTCAAGGTCCAGTCGGCGACCTTCCTCGCTAATTGAATCTCGCCGAGCTCGCTCAGCGCAGCTATCGCGACCGCAGCAGAGTGAATATCGGCCGGATAAGTCTTGTGATCGTAATATTTAGGAGTTCCATCGTCGAGAAAGAAGTTGTCGACCCAGTAGCCCATGCCTTTCTCATACCCCGCGCCGACCTCTTTGTGGGTTCCCACGACATCGGCTATCCGCCGCATCGACTGCAGCACATATGCCGTGTGAAAATTGTCGACCCATCCCTGATAAGCTTCGTCGCCGTAACTCCACGCACCGTCGTCGCGTTGCCGGCGCACCACAAAATTTAGAGCTTTGAGAGCCAGCTCATGATCCAACGGATCGCTCGACCGCATCAGGCATTCACCGGCCAACAAGCTGGCGTTAAAGATCACGCTCTCGTCTAGCGGCGTATAGCTGAAACAGATCTCGTCGCCCGTCTCGACCGGGCGATTCAGGCCGTTGACAACAAACGCCGCGATCTCATCCAAGGCTCGCGAGTATCTCTCATCATCAAAAAGCTCGGCCGCCTCATAGAACGCCTGCGAAGCAAACGCCGTCGGCACGATCGCCGGTGTGCCTTTGGGAGCAAAGAAGACTCGCGACTGCCAGTCGAAATTATAGCCGTACGCGAGCGTATGCTCCGTTCGTATTCCGAGTGCGAAAAGCCGGTCAAGCAGTTCGCGGGCATTCTCCCGATGACGCTCGTTGCGGGTCAGGCGATAACGCGACATTTCGCCGAGGGCGAACAGCGCAACGCCCTTAGGGTTCACGCCCGAATCGATCATCAGGAGCGGACGCAGGTTTACCGGCGACCGCTTTACCAACTGAGTCAGAAAAAGGCGCGGAAGACGATAATTCTTGATTGGTGTCGCCTGAAAAAGACGGCTGTTCAACCCGTCGAAAGGGTCAAAGCCGCTAAACCCTCGCGCCTCTGCATACGAGTAGACTCGGTCGTAGATCGCGGTGAGATCGGCGGGCATCGTGGTAAAGAAACTTGAGGTTACCACAGCTGGCGGCTTTTGCCCTTTGCCGCGAAAAGCTAGATAATATCGATACTTGCAATGAAGTTCGTCTCTGACATTCGTCTCCTGCTGCTCGGTATATGGCTCGGTGCCGCCGTCTTTTTTATCGGCGTCGCACAGGCCGCGTTTGCCGTGCTGCAGCAGCGTGAAAT
>DASYKW010000013.1:0-4685 GCA_035995005.1 Pyrinomonadaceae bacterium | reverse complement strand
GACACCGTGGACGCTAGCCTCAGCCTCGCCCAGGATCCGCAATATCTTCCGTGCAAGTTCTTTGACGCAGAGGGCCAGCGATGAATCGCGGATCGCCGCATCGATCTCTGTGTAGTGAACGTGCCAATGTTCGGCATGATCGTCGAGAATGAGATTGGTATTCTCGAGATGGGTGTGGCCGTTGTGTTCGTGGCCATGATGATGATGGCCGGACAAACGTTGTTTCCAATCGCCGTTCTCATCGAGGATCGACATCCGCGTTGCCTCGACAGAGGCACGCAGCACTTTCTCCGCGACGATCTCAACCCCTCGCAGGCCCAACGCGATCGGAAGTTCGTTCAACTCCTCGACGGAAACAAGCCCGGCGTCGACAAACGCCGCGGTAAACATATCACCCGCCACGCCCGCCACGCTGTCGAGATACAAGACCTTAGCCATTTGCGATCCGCTTCACCTCTCTCACGACCTGACACGCCGCAAAGCCGGCCGAGAAGCCGTTATCGATATTCATCACCGCCACCCCGGCAGCACACGAATTGAGCATCGCGAGCAGCGCCGCGATCCCGCCAAAGCTTGCCCCATAGCCGACGCTCGTCGGCACTGCGAATATCGGCTTGCCGAAAAGGCCGCCCACCACGCTTGGCAGTGCACCTTCCATTCCCGCCACCACAACGAGAGCCGAGGCGTTCTGTAGTGAGGCATGCTTGTCGAGCAGTCGATGGAGACCGGCGACACCGATGTCGTAATGGCTCTCGAAAGCTATGTTCATCGACACGCAAACCTCGCACGCCTCCTCGGCTACGTAAGCATCACTCGTTCCCGCCGCTAGTATTGCCACATACGGTTCACCCGACGACGGCCCTTTTTGCTCGGGGGGATTTGCGATGAAAGTCCTTGCGACCGCATTTGCGCGCCCATTCGGAAATCTCTCGTGCAAAGCCGCTATCTTTCCGGGATCGAGCCGCGTGATTAGAATTGGTCGGTCCCGCGCGGTCAGATGCTCGGCGATAGAGACGATCTGCTCGGCGGTTTTCGACTCGCCGTAAATGACCTCACCGAGTCCGTTTCGGAGCGGCCTGTGATGGTCCAATTCCGCAAACTCGAGCAGCGTATCGCGAAACGGTCCCTCGCGAAGCTCGCGGAGCGCGTCCTCGGTCGAGAGTTCGTCGCTACGAACCTTATTTAGCAGATCCGTTAATTCCTGCTCAGTCATGCGGCGGATGCGTTGCCTCCGCCGGTCATGTAACCTGCGAGGTCGATCGTGATCCAGCGGACGCCGTGACGTTTTGCCTCGGCGGTCAAAACATCTCTCAGGAGAAATGCCGCTTCCATCTCGTCGGGTGCGACCTCGAGTCGAGCAAGCTGCGCGCCGTTCGATTCGTGAAGACGGACCCTAAATACTCGAAGTCCGTGCAGTCTCAAAACAGCTTCGAGGTCCTCGACAATTTTAAGTTTCGGTCCTGTGATCGGCACGCCCGTCATAATACGCGAGCTAAGACACGGACTCGCGGGCTTCTCCGACATTTCGAGACCGTTCATCCGCATCGACTCGCGAATGTCATCTTTTGTGAGGTCAGCGTCGGCCAGCGGCGCAATGACATTGTGATCGAGCGCCGCCTGATGGCCTGGCCGAACGTCGCCGCGATCGGATGCATTATATCCGTATGCGACCGTTCGCAGCCCGCGCCCGGCGGCGACCTCTGCGCAGATCCGGAACAACTCACTTTTGCAGTGAAAGCAACGGCTGCTGTCATTGGCGAGATATTTCTCGTCTAGGAGTTCACGGCTGTCTCGCCAAACGTGCTCGATATTATGTGCGGCGACAAAACTCTCGACGTCCTTTCGTTCCGCCGCCGAGAGGCTCTCGCTCGCTGTCGTCAACGCCAGCAGTTCGCCGCCCGAGCGCTTTCGCTCCTGCTCAGCCGCCCAAAGTAATAGCGCACTGTCGACCCCGCCCGAGAATGCGACTATCAGTCCGTCAGTGAGCCGCTCGCGCAGGATCGAATTCAATCGCTCGAACTTGAGGTCCAGCCCTGCACCCGACACGGTTTGTTTTCGCGCAGCGATCTGTATCATTCCAACTCGATCGACGGATCGATCTTGACGATCTCCATCCCCTCTTCGACGTCCGTGCGACAAGCCATCGCAGCTTTTTCTTTGTCACCTTTTCGCAGCCACACCTGACAATTGAGGCACTCGCCGTTCCAGCAAAAGTCACCGTACGAGATGCTCTCCATCGACAGAAACTGAAAGCATCGCAACAGCGAATTGTTCTCCGGGACCATACATTCGACCCCAAGAACCTCTATTCGCACAAGCTTGTCGTAGGGGCGGAAAATATCCTCGGGATCCATAGAAATTCAGGAGAGGTCTGCGACGGTCAACTGCTAGATAATGTTATCCAAAAGGTGTAACTTTGAACAATGGCGATAGTGATGTACGTAAAACCGGGATGCCCGTACTGTCAGCAGGCCCGCGACCATTACAATAGCCGTGGCATCGACATTACAGAGTACGACGCGCAGACCGATAAGGCCCGCCAACGCGAGATGCTCGCTATAACGAACGGCGATCCCACGGTACCTGCGATCGTCGAGGACGGCGTTTATAAGAGCTCGGGTTGGGGCGATCCGCCCCGCGGCTGAACGGTCCACCCCGATTGAGCCGGCAGTTAGCCGGACGATGTGAGAAATGGATCGAGGACGCGGAGTGCGAAACTTGGCTTTCTGCTTTGACTAATTTTCGCGTGCGCGGATAATTGGAAATTCGGCCTGCGGCCTTGACGGTTCCGCTGTTTATGATCGGCACCAAGATCAATCAGTACAAGATCCTCGAGAAGATAGGCTCAGGCGGCCAGGGAACTGTCTACAAGGCCCTCGACACAAAGTTGAACCGGACCGTCGTCATCAAGGTCCTCCCGCCGGAACTCACCCAAAAAACAGCAAACTTCCGGCGTTTCGAGCGAGAGGCACAACTTTGTTCTCAACTGGATCACGCGAACATCTGTACAATCTACGATTTTAACGAGGCTGAAGGCGTCTTTTACATCGCGATGCAGTACGTCGAGGGCAAGAATGTTCGTCAGCTTGTCGCCGGACGCCCGCTCGAGATACGCAGTGCTCTGTCGATCGCGATCCAGGTTACAGATGCCCTCGCCTACGCCCATTCAAAAAACATCATCCACCGCGATATTAAGGCTGGCAACATAATGGTGACCGATGCCGGTCAGGTGAAGGTCCTCGATTTTGGCCTCGCAAAGCTTCTCGAGGATGAGCACGTGACGGCGAATGAAGGTCAGGACCGGACCGAGATCACAGAGCTCGGCATACCCTACGGGACAGCGACATACGCGGCGCCCGAACAGGCACGGGGCGAAAGAGCCGACGAGAGGTCAGATATCTTTTCGACCGGCGTGCTGATCTATGAAATGTTAGCCGGGATCTGGGCATTTCAGGGCAAGACCGTCATAGACGTTCGCCATCAGGTGCTGTACGGGACGCCAAAGCCTCTCGCCCAGATGCGACAGGAACCCTTGCCGCCACGCCTGCAGGAGATCATCGACAAAGCCCTGGCCAAGAATCCTAAGGAGCGTTACCAAAAGATCGCACAGATGCGCGACGACCTGCGGGGCGTGATGCATCAGGTCGCAGGAGCACAATTAATGCCGGGCGATACATTTGCCCCCGAACACGCCGACGGCGGCAAGGTTCGCCGCGTGCTCAACTGGTTCACCGGCAAATCGACGCCCGAGGCGTCCTCCCAAGGCCAAACAGGCCAGACCGGTTTAGCAACGCCGACGCCGTCGTTTACACCGGATATCTCGCTGACCGCAACGGGCACAGAGAAAAAGAGCGTCGCTATTCTTCCTTTTACAAACCTCAGCAAGGATCCGGCATCCGCCTTCTACGAATTCGCACTCGCGGACGCAGTGATTACTGAACTTGCCCAGATCCGATCGATCATCGTCCGCCCCAGCTCTGTCATTGCCAAATATCAGGGCAAAGAGGTCGACCCGCGGGAAGCAGGCCGGGAATTACGTGTCCATGCGGTCCTATCGGCAGGCTTTCTCCGCGCAGGCGAACGCCTGCGAGTAACAGCTCAGCTTCTGGATGTCATGTCAGGCGACATTCTGTGGAGCGATCGCATCGATGCAGAAGGCGAGGACATTCTTACCCTGCAGGACGGTATCGCTCATAGAATCCTGGAGGGTCTGCGTCTCGAATTGACCGACCTTGAGGCCGAGAAACTCGGCAAGCGAGCGACGGACAACGCCGAGGCCTACGAGGAATACCTTCGCGGCCGGGACAATTTTGGGCGTTTTATTTTCCGCACGATCGACGCGGACGACTGCAATGCCGCGATGGCAAATTTCAAGCGTGCGATAGAGCTCGATCCACACTTCGCCTTGGCATACAGCGGCCTTGGCGCCTGCTACGCGAATCGCGTCTTCAAGGGACTTGGCGATCCAGAGGATTACACCTACGCCGAAGCTGCATTTAGCAAGGCGTTCTTTTACGACCCGAACGTCGTCGAGGCCCGCGTCTTGATGGTGATGATCTACATGGGCCGCGGCGAGAAAAAGAAGGCCCGGTCCGAGATCGAGCTGCTGCGCACGCAATTCCCGAACGATGCAGCCCTATGGTTCGTCAAGGGCGTGATGCATCGTCTTGACGGGGAGTATGACG
>DASYKW010000012.1:0-5152 GCA_035995005.1 Pyrinomonadaceae bacterium | reverse complement strand
AGGGCCACACCGCTGGTCACATTATTCCTATAAAGATTCGACGAGAGTCGAAGGGTCGCAGACACATTCGACAGGGTCGATGCAGCGTTGGACGTGAGAATAATTCTCCCTGCCATTCCGGCCGCAACCGTGTAATCAACGCGATCTATTGTAATGATCGAGCCGCGGACCCACCAAGGTACTCCGGCACCGCCCGTTTCGACGGTTACGACCGAACTCCCTGCCGTGGTCGATACTGCCGTGGCTCCGCCATCCACCTCGTAAATATCAGTGCTCTGCGATACGGCCTGCGGGGTTGCCAGTATCGTGTTGTCGTAAAACTGAGAGTTCTTCACAGAGTCGACTAAGAAAGCATGGTTGCCGCCGGATCCAACACCGATCAGCGTGTTGTTGCGCACAATATTTCCATACCCGCTCGTCACGCTGATTCCATTCTGTCCAGCTCCAATAATGTAGTTGTTCTCGATCACCGATGACTCGATCGCGATCGCTTGTATGCCGTTCGTCTGCCTCGTGGCCGGTGTAACCAGCCACGTGCCCCAGCCCGCCGTGGACGTTATATCGACGGGAATACCGGCGATGGCATTGGCATAGGAGCCTGCGATCTTCACCGTGTTTTGATCGACAACGATGACAGCTCCGTAATACGGACCAACACCAAATCCGCCCGGCAAGGCATGTCCATTCCCATTGTCATCGGCGGAAATGCTGACCGACTGCCCGGTCTGCAAACCGTGATTTGGCAGCGTAATAGTGTTCGCCGGTACCGAGATGTCCGTCACTATAAAAATGTTGACGTTGTTGTCCATTCCGATGATCTGATTACCGACGATGCGCAGGTTTCTCGCCCATCCGGAGTACGCCTTTTGCACGGTGATGCCGTTGTAAAACTGTTGGGCGAGTCGTCCGTCGATTATGTTGTCGGTGATCTGGAGGTTCTCTGATCCGTACGTGCTTGCGTTAGGCTCGACATCTATCACGGCCGCGAATGGCGAGCTCGGAAGGTTTGACATGATGATCACATTGCGACTGATGTGAACGTTGCGTCCGCCAACGGTGCCGATCACCTGCGTTTGCAGTCCTTTCATCAGGTTGTCGGTCAGCCATACGCCATCGGCAAAGTTGTTCGAGGTCGAGAATGCTCCGACGTAAGCCGCGAATCCGTGTGTGTTCTCGAATGAGCACCGCCTGACCGCCCCACCGACAACGTTACCCAAAAAAACTGCTGAATTCGCCGAGTCGACCGGCGTCGATGCGTTGCCCATGAAGGAAATGTCCTCGACAAAAATGTTAGTGTTCGCACCGTCAAAAGGATTAGTCTCAGCTCCCGACACGTAGACCAGCCGCGCGCTGGCGGCGTTCTCGTAGAGAAGCGTCTGCCCGATACCGTCACCGTAAATGCGAGTGTTGCTTTGAGCGATAAGCGTGAAGTTGTGAGCACCCGCCTGCGAGTTCGTGTAGACGCCTTTCGTCAAATGGAGCGAAAGTCCGTTCGTCACTGTCACCTTTGCGGCAAGGTCCCCGGGATAGGCAACGATCGTGGCCTTTTTGCCGCTCATCGCACCGATGGCGCTCATGAGTTTCGTCGACAACTTAGGATCGCCCCACAGGTCCGAGGAGAGGCGGTAAGGATACGCCGCGCCCGCCCACGTAATGTCGCCCGCCCCAAAGTTTGCGAATGCAGCGATCCTTGATTCGGGATCCACCAGGCCGTGCCCCTGAAACACGATCTTCCCCGACCCGGCTTTTGTGAATTTTCCGCTGTTCGCAAATGAAAGATACATGTTCGCCGGAACTGTCTTTGGCGACGAGATGGTGACGGACGCGGTAACCGTCCCGTTATAGGAATTGCTCGGGCTCGCATTGGCGGTAGCAATCAGTGTGTCGAGCTCGGTTGATGACGTGATCTGTGTTTCCGCCGGCCGCTGCCCACTTCCGGTAAAGCTCAGGGCCGCCGGCACCAGAGCGTTCTCCAGATCGGCGGTCCCTCTAGACTGCGAACCGTTCGGTTGTGCGCGTCCCAACAGCGGAGCAGAGATGACAAAAACCAGTGCAAGGAGTCTCATTTTCATATGCTTGTCCTCAAGGCGCAGAAACTGCCCTTGGGTTTGCCCGACCGTCGTCGCAACGATGTTTGAATCAATTGCGGACCGCCACGACCTCGTATAACGCGTTTTTGAAGAATGCCTTTTTGAGCAGAGCGTCGGCGTTTCGGACCTGAGCTGCGCGCATCGCAGCCCGCGTCTTCGCGACGGTCGAATTTTGTTCAACGATCCGCAGCGGCAGCTGCGAGAAGATATTTCTTATCTGATGTTCCGTAAAGTGAACCGTGTGATCGGCAAAAGCAGAGAGCTCGATCTTCACCCCGACGGCGTTCCACGCTCCGTGAAGCCGCGAGGCCATGTCGTAGATCGGGTGATGGATGTTTACCGTGAAATAGAGCAGTCCACCCGGTCGTAGCACGCGTATCAGCTCATGGATGATCAAGGCGGGATCCTCGGCGTGATCGACGACGTTGTCGCTAAGGACAATATCGAATGACGCGTCGCCGAAAGGCAGCCGCTCGCCGATGGCTGCGATCGTCGGAGCATTGTGCTGCCATTTAGGGAACAGCCGCCGATAATCGACGGCCAGCGGATCGATGCCGACACCAAACTCGGTCCCGAATCCGAATATCAGCCCGTGAGCCCCGCTTCCAACCTCAAGCACCTTGTCGTCATTTGCGACAGGCTGCACTGCGTTGAGACGATGGCGGATCAACTGCGAGCGGAGGAACAGCGAACGCGAGAGATCATCATGGGTCTTTTCAAAGGCTCGTGCCTTTTCTTCCTGGTAATCAAGTTGCCGCTCTAGTGCTCGGCGACCCCGATCTTTCCGAGCTTTCTCAAGCCAGCTCATTGATTCAACCTTCCTGTAATTTGGCTTTTACGGCGTCGCTCACCATCTTTCCATCCGCAGACTTTCCTGCAAGGAGCACCATCGCGGCCTTCATGACGGTACCCATATCCTTCATAGAGGAGGCGCCGGTCTCACGAAATGCGGCGTCGACCGCGGCGTCGATCTCTTCGGCGGTCGCGGCCTGTGGCAAATAACCCTCAATGACGGAGATCTCAACGGCCTCTTTTGCGGCCAAGTCAGCGCGGCCGGCCTTCTCGTAAGACTCGATCGAATCTCGCCGCTGCTTGACGAGCGTCTGCAGGGCTTTTTGCACCTCTTCGTCGGTCAATTCGCCACCCTTATCGATCTGACGATTCATAAGGCTCGCCTTGACCATCCTCAGCGTGCCCGTCCGCGCCGCATCCTGAGCCTTCATGGCAGCGGTGAGATCGCAAATTATTTGTTCTTTTAAGCTCATACGGACGATTTTACGCAAAATAGTCATTTTGCGCATTGCATCGATTTGTGTGGGTTGCGGCAAAAGCAGGAAAAGTGCGTGGGCGGTTCGCCTGGTACGAATTCGTGACGGCAGGTTAGTTCATAAATGGAGTTGATATTACTCGTGAATTAGCTGTAACTAGGATGGACCAATCTGGCCGCCAATCGTTCCCAAACCTCATGAAAAACGGCACTTCAAAAAAACCGAAGAAAATATTGATCGTGACGGCTGCGCTCGTCGTTGGCATGCTCGTGCCTTACATTTCGCGGATCCCGCTCGCCGTGATTCGCGGGAATCCCTTGATCTGGAGTTATATGTCGACGGGGGCCGACGTTCTGCGCTGGAACGGCATTCACATTATCTCGTTGATCCCAATGGCGATCTTCGGGCTGATATATATCTACGGAAAGCTTTCGTGGGGCTTTTATGCGAGCATCGTTGGACATTTCGGAATAACGAGCTTCATCTACTACAACTTTGGCGAGAAATATGGACTGGATGACTTTCTCGGCTGCATATTCTTTCCGCCGATGATCGCGTTCGTTGCCGGGGCCTGCGGAGCAGTCGCCTTCGTTGCCGAATTGATCGTCCAACGAATAACCGCACGAACAACAAATGAGATCGCCTAAAAACAAATATCGAGCCTTCGGCTATTTTGGGATGGCGATCTTTTATTATGTCGCCTTTGCCGCCCAACTACTGGTCGGGATGATCCCACGTGGGAGCGATGATCCTGGCAAATACTATCGCGAAAACTCAAGCTTCTTTTGGACCTATATCTCGATCTTGTTTCTGGTTTTTTTTATCAGGCAGTACGGGGCGTCTATCTCTATTGGAAACGGCTGCGACGCGATACTGATGAGCCTACTCAAAAAGTATTCACGCCTCGCACGGCGACCATCATTACCTCGGCGATCGTGATCCCGATCGGACTTTGTTTTGCGATCCTGCCTGTTGTCGAACTTGTAAAACAGACCACCTACGGCGGTTATGTGTTCGGCACGCATCCGCTCGCGAGCGGATCTGCGGTGTTCTGGGCTTTAGTGGTATTTCATGTGTTGATCGCGGTCATCCCGATCATGGGCGGGGTGCTGCTCCTTGTCTTTCCGCCGCGGCACGTTGACGCGATCCCCGAAGCCGCAACGGTGGAAGCTGCGGCGGGCACTCGGCCCGGGATGAGGACCGGGACGAAGGTCATCATTGGGATGGTGGCCGGAATGGTCCTTCTCGTCTCTCTGGTCGTGGCGGCCGTGGTTGGCGGCTCCTATTATCTTTTCCGCAGGATGGACGATCCGGTGCTGGTGAAAAAGCGGGAGACAGCCCGCACCGATGGGACCCAGTTCGGCAAGACCACCGATCAGAACGGGTGCATGGACAAGGCATATACTCTTGCCGCCCCGACAGATAGCTTTGACATGAGCAGTCACTATTTTACAAAGTCGTGCTTAAAGGCGAGCCGGCCGTCTCCAAATTTTTGTGACGGCGTGCCGTTCGTGCTCGACCGCGATTGGTTCGGGAATCAATGTAATGCCGTGGGGCACGACACCAACGCATGCCTTGAGGCTTATACCGCTAAACGAGATTTTTGCAGATTGGACGCTGACTAGAACGCTTATTGCCAGCCCGCGGCGCGAAGCTCCTGCAGCTTTGTGACAAATTCTCTTCTGCCGAGTTCGATCGCGCCCTTCTCGACCGCTCGCCGGCGAAGGTCTTCGGTAAGGTCGAAGTGCGGCGAACTTCGCGGTTGGTACCATTCCTCACGCATTCCGATCGAGA
>DASYKW010000011.1:0-7455 GCA_035995005.1 Pyrinomonadaceae bacterium | reverse complement strand
GGCTGCGTTGGAGCTGATAGAACACGCGTCGGCTTGCACGCCGGGACGCCTGGCCCTGGTGCTCAAGCTCGCCGATACCCATTGCAGATTTACGCTCGATAACAACGAGTTTTCCTACGTTGCGACGGGCAATCACTACTTGACCAACGTCGCCGGCCTTTTCTTTGTGGCGACGATGCTGCCGGAGCTCAAACACGCTGCCGAATGGCAGGACATCGGCCTTCGAGAGCTGCTGCGAGAGATCGAGCTGCAGATCTTGCCCGACGGAGCGGACTGGGAATCGTCGACTGGCTATCACAAGTTCGTCACCGAGATGCTGCTCGTTTGCCTGATCCTGGCGGACAAAAACGGCGTCGATGTTGCGGAGGGGCATCGCGTTCGCTTACGCAAAATGCTCGAGTATCTCAAAGCCGTGATCCGTCCCGATGGCGGAATGCCGCTGATAGGCGATTGTGACGGGTCACAATTTCTGCCGATCGTTCACCGGGACGCGGACGACGTGAGGTACATGCTCGACCTTGCGGCGGTCGTCTGCAAAGAGGACGAATTCAAGACCGGCGACGAATGCTCGCCCGAGGTGCTGTGGCTTTATGGAAAAGAGGGAATTGATACCTTCGATGCGATGGCCGTCAAAGGGCAGGTCTCGAACGCGTTCCAAAATGCCGGCAGTTACGTCCTGCGGCATGAGGATCTTTACCTATTGCTCAACGCCAACGACGTCGGTCTCAAAGGCCGCGGCTCGCACAGTCACAATGACGCGTTGAGCATCGAGGTGTCCGTGTTTGGTAGGGCGTTTGTCGTCGATCCGGGCAGCTATGTCTACAATCTCGACCGCGAGGCGAGGCATCGTTTTCGCTCGACGGCATATCATTCGACGCTGATGATCGACGATCAGGAGCAAAACGCTATCGACGTCGACGCTCCTTTTGTCTCGTCAAACGACGCCCGTCCGAGGCTGCTCGAATGGCGAACCGGCGACACGACCGACACCGTCTCAGCCGAGCATTACGGTTATGCACCGCTCGTTCATCGACGCACTGTGGAATTGGTCAAGGCTGGGCGTTTCTGGAACGTCACCGACGATGTAGCGGGCGATGGCCGTCACGAATTCTGTTTCTCGTTCCATCTTGCTCCCGGACTTGAGGTTGAGAGGCTGGATGCAACCACTGCGTTGATCACCGATCCGGAAAAGGGAAGTCTCGTCATCTCGTGCGACATTCCCGCACGGTCCGAGGTGCGTGAGGCCGGGTTTTCTAGTCACTACGGTAAGCTTGAGCCGTCGCAGATCATCCGGTGGGTGGTGACGGCCGAGCCGCCGCTTAGCGTCCGCTGGCTGCTCGTTCCCATGGCCCTCGGCGAAAGGCTCGACACTCGTTTGGCTCACGTCCGCAAGTTGACCCACAATAAACCCTGATGTGCGGCATTGTCGGCATATGGGAATTTGGGCGAGCGACCGGTGAGGTCTCGCTGTCGCTTGTCGAGCGAATGCGGGACACCATGCCGCATCGCGGGCCTGACGCCGTCGGGTCAAAGCTTTTCGACAATGGCCGCGGCGGATTTGGTTTTCGGCGGCTGTCGATCATCGATCTCTCCGACGCCGGCAACCAGCCGATGATAGGCTGCGGCGAACGCGACGCCCTGCTTGTTTTCAACGGCGAGATCTACAATCACGCTTCGCTTCGTCCGGGCCTTGAGGAACGCGGCCATCAATATCACTCACACACCGACTCTGAGACGATCATTCACCTATACGAAGAGAAGGGGGTCGAATTCGTTCACGAGATCGAGGGCGATTTTGGAATTGCGATCTGGGACGGCGAGCACGAACGCCTGTCGCTTTACCGCGACCGCCTCGGCGTCAAGCCGCTTTACTACTATATAAAGGACGGCCGGATCATCTTTGCGTCCGAGATCAAGGCTATCGTCGAGCATCCTGAGGTCGAGCGGGACATCGACACAAATGCACTCAGCGACTATCTGACATTCCTGACGACGCCGGCACCGCAAACGCTCTTTAAAGGAATAAACAAGCTTCCCGCAGGACATCGCCTAGTGATCGGGCGTGATGGCGACCCGAAGGTTGAGCGTTATTGGGACGTTTTTCCTGACAAAGATCTTCCAAAACTGACCGAGGTCGAATATCAGACCGAGCTGCTGCGGCTGCTCCGCGAGTCGATCAAAAAACGGATGATGTCGGACGTTCCTTTTGGCGTGTTCCTGTCCGGAGGCGTGGATTCGAGTGCGAATGTCGTCCTGATGGCCGAGCTGATGGACAGGCCGGTGCAGACATTCACAGTCGGCTTTGAGCAGCACGAGTATTTGAATGAGCTCGACTCCGCTCGCCGCGTCTCAAAGCTTTTTGGCACGGACCATCACGAGGTGATCATCGGCGAAAGCGATCTCGCGAGCCTTTTGCCCGACCTGCTCTGGCATCTCGACGAGCCGCTCGCCGATCCGGTCTGCGTGCCGCTGTATTTTGTGTCAAAGCTCGCTCATGACTCCGGCACGACAGTCATCCAGACCGGCGAAGGGGCCGACGAGGTCTTTTCGGGTTACGACAAATACGTCAGCTTTCTTCGCCTCTACGACAAGCTCTGGCGACACGCTTCCAGGCTGCCGGCACCGCTCAAACGCCTCGCTGCCGCGGCTGCAAAGCCTGTTGTCTCGGGCGATCGGACAGTGGCCGAGCTGACGCGTCGATTCGGCTCGCAGGAACCGCTATTTTGGGGTGCGGCGATAGCTTACGACGAAGAGTTAAAGAGCAAAGTCCTTTCCCGACAGGCACTTGCGGCCCTTGGCGGCCACAGCACTTTGAATGTGGTGAGTGAGTATCTTGCGGAATTTGAGCGGTCGGGTGACGGTGATTTCCACTCTGAGATGATCTATCTTGAGCTAAAGCTGCGACTGCCCGAGCTGCTGCTGATGCGGATCGACAAAGTGACGATGGCCAACTCGATCGAGACACGCGTGCCCTTTCTCGATCATCACCTCGTCGAATTTGCGGCGTCCATTCCGTCGAAGTACAAAGTCGTGGGCAAGACAGGCAAGCACATCCTCAAACGTGCCCTTGAGCCGCTCTTGCCGCACGATCTGCTCTACGCCCAAAAGCGTGGCTTTGGTGCCCCGATCAAGGAATGGTTTCGCGATGGCCTCACGTCGCAGCTCGACGAGCACTTTCTCAACTCCACCATCGCCAAAAGAGACCTCTTTGACATGGACTTTGTCCGGCGGCTGATCGACGAGCACACCCGTGGCAAACGCGATTGGAGCTTCCAACTCTGGGCACTCCTCAACCTCGGCCTCTGGTACGAACGCTGGATCGACCCAAAAGTGTAAACCTTGTAAAGCTGGGAAACAATCTTCCGGCCATCTGCTTATTAGTGCTTAACCTTTACGTTAAGGGATCATTACAACTTACTCGTAGCTCACAACGCTTAACCTTAGCTGGCGGTGGCTAACTAGCAGAAACTACACACTTTATTTTTTGAAAAAAAGTTGTAATTTTCTCTTTACACGTGTTTAAGCTCATGCTATGCTTTGTCCACTTTAAGGGGAAATTGGGTGTATAGGGCTCATGCTTCTTCCCCAGAGGTAACTTCCACAACTAGAGCTTAATGGCTATCCGCTTTGGAACATCCGGTTGGCGGGCGATCATCGCCGACGAGTTTACGTTCCAGAATGTCAGGGCCGTCACAGAAGCGGTTCTCGGATATTTGAAAACTGAAGGTGCGTCCCAGGGGACGACGCTGATCGTTGGGCACGACTCGAGGTTCATGGGCGAGACGTTCTCGAATGTGGCGGCCGAGATCGCGAGCAAGCGTGGCTTTAAGGTGCTCAAATGCACGGGGCCGGTGCCGACGCCGGTGATCAGCCACGCGATACGGGCGAACAAGGCTGCGGGCGGTTTGAATTTCACGGCCTCGCACAATCCTCCTGAGTATCAGGGGATCAAGTTCTCGACGGCGGATGGTGCACCGGCTTTGCCGGAGATCACAAAGCAGATCGAGCAGAACTACGACGCCGGGCTCACGGGCGAAGACACGCAAGGCGGCAGCATCGAGGACCACGATCCGCGAGACGCGTACTTAGAGGACCTCAAGTCAAAGATTCGTTTTGACACGATCGCCGCCGCAAAAGGCAGATACGCATACGACCCCTTGTGGGGAACAGGCCGCGGATATTTGAATAAGGCGTTGACGGATCACGGTCTCGAGGTCGAGACGCTGCACGATTGGCGTGACGTGACATTTGGCGGCCAGCCGCCCGAGCCCGGTGAGGAACACATCGGCGAGCTCAGGCAGCTCGTTATTGAAAAAGATTTTACGCTCGGCCTTGCGACCGACGGCGACGGCGACAGGTTTGGGGTGATCGACCCTGACGGGACGTTCATCACGCCCAACCAGCTGATCGCACTTTTGACAGATTACCTTTGCGGATCGCGTGGATGGACGCTTGGCGTCGGACGCAGCGTAGCGACCTCACACATGGTCGACCGCGTCGCCAAATTGCGGGGTATAGCGCTTTATGAGACGCCGGTCGGGTTTAAATACCTCGGCGAATTGATAAACGAAGACAAGATCGTGCTCGGCGGCGAAGAGAGTGCCGGGCTCTCGATCCGGGGACATTATCCCGAGAAGGACGGCATCTTAGCGTGCCTTCTGGCGGCCGAAGCGGTCGCCGCGACGGGCAAGACTTTGACAGAGCAGCTGAATGACCTTTACGCAAAGGTCGGCAAGCTCGAATCGGGCCGCATCGGCGTGAAACTCACGCCCGAGGTCGCCGCAAAGTTGAAAGACAAGCTCGCCCAGGAGCCGACCGAGATCGGCGGGCGACACATTGAAAAGATAAATCGCATGGACGGCGTCAAATTCCTATTTGGCAACGACGCATGGATGCTGATGCGACCGTCGGGCACCGAGCCGATGGTGAGGATATACGCCGAGAGCGAATCTCGCGAGGATCTTGAGGAGCTACTAGAGAATGGCCGCCGCTACTTACTTGGATAACAGTTACGCTGGCACGACACGAGCGAAAGCTGTGCGTCGCCGACGTAAGCCGGCCGCAAAGGCGGTCGCAGCAAAGCGGACCACGCCGTGGTGGCTCTCGGCCGTGATATTCACGGCGATCTTTGGAATGTTATTGGTTTCTATCAACTACCGGGCGTTCACAGAGATGAGGGATGAGGCCTCTCAGAACGCCACTTTGCAGACACGCGTCCAAAGCCTCATGGACGAAAACCTCCAGCTCCAGGAGGAGATTCACGGTCTCAAGACGGACCCCAATGTGATCTCGCGGGAAGCCCGCCGCATCGGTGTCAGCCTCGAGACGGCCAAATTAGGGAGATAAAAGTTTTAAACCGGGCTTAGGCGTCCTGACAAGCGGAGAAGTCACTCGCCGGCCCAAATTCACACCAACTAAAATCCGCCTTTTGCCTACAGCTCCGCAAAGCCTACAGCAATCTCATCTGGTTAACTTGCGGCCCTTAGCTTCCCGAGCTAAGGGCCGCATCTTCTTCTAGAATAGTGCGCCGCTAAATTGCAAATTTTGACCACGGCGTTTGATCCCAATGGTGTTATTCGCGGCTCAGGCGACTGCTTCCAACAGAAGCGATATTCTACCTAAGTGCTTGACTCCATTGGAAATGAGGCATATATTTGCCGACGTCTTTGCAGACATCACCTCTGAACCTGACTCACGACAGGAACCAGGCTAATGATACCGTTTGAAGTCTTGATCGATGATCTTTTCGACGACGTTTGCCCAGGCAGCGGGCTCACACCTATTGAGAACAAGAACGTCCTGAGTATGCTCAACGATTTCGAGGATCAGAGTTGGCGCTACAAACGCTTTCATAACTTTATCTGGGACAACATAGCCGAAACGGCACTTTCTGCTAAGGAACGGGCAAATCTCAGCGCGAAGCGCCTGACGGCACTTACCGAGGCGGCGAAAAACCTGCGTTTGATTGACGGAAAGACAAGCGCCACTGAAGGAAGTGAACTCGCAGAGATTGTCCTATACGGAATCATGAGGGGGCATTACGGCGCCTTGCCAGTAGTTCCGAAGATTTTCTATAAGCAGAACGCAAATGACTTTGCCAAAGGATCCGATAGCGTTCATATAGTGCGCGAAGGGGATAGTGACTTTTCTATTTGGTTTGGTGAAGCGAAGTTTTACAACGAGATACAGGATGCAAGGTTGGATGCGGTCGTGACGTCCGTGGAGAATTCACTAGCTCTCGAAAAACTTAAAAAGGAGAACGGCATCATTACCGGGGTTTCGGACTTGAACAACTTGGGCTTGCCCGCGCAGTTGGTGGAAAATATCGAGCAGGTTTTGAATTCCGATACATCGATTGACGCGATCAAGCCTAAGCTCCATGTGCCGATCTTGCTACTTCACGAGTGCTCGATCACGGCGGCCCACAAACAGATGTCAGCGGCATATCGGGATGAAATAAGCACCTTCCACAAGGATAGAGCGACCGCATACTTTCGGAAGCAAATCAAAAAACTTGGCACTAAGGTTCACCTCTATTCGGAAATAACCTTCCATATTCTGTTGTTGCCCGTCCCCTCGAAACAGAAAGTGACGTCCCGGTTCCTTGCTTTCGCCAAAGAGTTGAGAGGCTAGCGATATGGAAATCTTCGAGGTTTGTCGATCGATCAACGGTCATTTAGAGGCTGGGGATGAGTCGACCGCCAGGGATGAACTGATACAACTTCTAGATTTTCACGAGAAGGCAAAAATTGATTATTCCCCTCTAGTGAACCATCTGATACGTACCACTGGCCTGTTCCCCTACTTACAGCCCGAGACGTCGATTTGGCAAGATCGGTTCGCGTATAGTGCTTTCCGCGTGGATATGGGCGGTCCGAAGCAGGCGATTTTGCATAGGGACCAGGCCGGTCTTTTGAAGCGCCTTTTAGAAGGAGAGAATATTGCCGTTAGTGCCCCGACCAGCTTCGGAAAAAGCCTGGTAATTGATGGATTTATTGCTCTCAAGAGGCCAAACAACATAGTCATAATCGTTCCAACGATTGCCCTGATGGATGAGACGCGACGGCGTTTATACAGAAAATTTGGATCCGATTACAATGTGATCACTACGGGCGACGCCGAGATTTTGGATAAGAACATTTTTATTTTTCCGGCGGAGCGTGCGGTCAATTACATAGATCGTCTGGACCACATCGATTTGCTTGTAGTTGATGAATTTTATAAAGCAAGCGCACTTTTCGACCCCGAACGGGCTCCTGAACTTTTACGAGCGATTCTAAAGCTCACAGCTAAGGCATCACAGAGATATTTTCTAGCTCCGAACATTTCGAGCCTTTTAGAGAATGTATTCACCAAGGGGATGACCTTTATAAATCTCCTCGGATCGCATACCGTCTTTCTCGAGCGCCATGAACTCTTTCATTTGATCAGTAATGATCGAGAAAAGGGCGAGGC
>DASYKW010000010.1:0-2219 GCA_035995005.1 Pyrinomonadaceae bacterium | reverse complement strand
CGAGGACCTACTCGGTAAGGGGATCGACGAGATCTCGACGCGGCCCGAGAAGTCGGAAACGGTTACGCAGATCCGAGAGGCCTAGCGAATGCAGAATCGGATCACTCGGCTCATCGTGAACATCGCTGTCGGCATCGCGATCGTCATGTGCAAGATCTTTGGATTTGAGCTGAGGTAGCTCTGAAAGGTCGGGCGCCTGGGTGCGGTACCCGCCGTCGTGGAGACAGGGTTCGACAGCCCGCAGCCTTCATCCGGCCGCACGCTGACGCCCGGCAATTTGAAACAGGAGAACTGACTAATGCGAGCGTATACGGACGCAGAGATCATTAAGCGAATCGAGGGACTGCCGACATTTGCCGGCTGGAAGAAGGGCGTGTATGACGTCTGGATCCGTAGCAAGGCTGACGCGTACGACGCCTTTGACGACAAGGCTTTTACCTACGAGGTGAACGCGGATGGCGAGCAGCCGAAGTTTCTGCTGGCACGCAACGGCACGTCGAACGCAGGGTCATACGGGCTAAAACATTTCTCCGTTTACAACCATCTGGGATGCGCGGTGCTCAAGAGCGACGCGATGGTCTACGGCTCGCACGTTTATGGGCTGCACAAGGGAAAGAAGCCGGCGTATGTGCAGCGACAAGGCTTTCCGTATTTTCGCGACGCCAACCGGAACGAGCGAGCGGAGGAGATCGGGCCGGAGCATAACGACGTCATCGGGGCGAATATCCACCGTGCGGGCGTCAACTCGACGGTGATCAAGAACTGGTCGGTCGCGTGCCTGGTCACGGCGAACGAGGCGAAGTTTCTGCAGTTCCTTAGCGTCTGCAAAAAGCGGCCAGTGACGCTGGTCGTTCTGAGGGAGTTTTAACGAGGTAAATATGAATTGGGACCTGATCAAACAATATCTTTTCGTGGTGATCCGCTATGTGCTGCCGTATGCGGCGGCGTGGATCGCGGCCAAGACAGGGGTCACTACCGAGGCCGCGGCCTCGTGGATCGCGACGTCGGCGACGATCGTGATGTTCCTGTGGTCGCTCTTTAACAAGGCTCGATATGAGGAGAAGGTCAACACGGCCCTCAACCTGCCTAGTACCGCAACGAAGGACACACTCAAGGATGTCATCGCGGCTGGTAACGGTGTCGGTGCGACGGAGAAGGCATGAGCAAACTCAAGGACCTCCTAAAGATCGGCACGGCCGTCGCGAAGCCATTCGCTCCTGGTGCAGTCGGCTCGGTGCTCGAGGCCGTCAACAGCAGCATCCAGGACAAGGGCGATGTGCAAAACGAGGGAGCATTGAAAGCTCTCGCAAACCGTGTCGACGAATGCGAGCACGCGATCCTCGTCCTGCACGAACGCCTTAAGAAACTCGGCGGGTGAATCCGTCGCCACGCCGACGACGGCGAATCTAATCATGAAGTATGGACTTCTCACCATTTGCAACTCCTACCATTCTGCTGGCGGTCGTCTCGGCGATCGTCGGCTTGATCGTGAAAGCGGTACGTCTGCAGGGCAAGGTCGACAAGCTATCGGAGGAATGCGCTGACGCAAAGGTCGCACGGGCTAAAGATCTCGCGGACGCGAAGACCTCCTACGCAAAGGACCTCGCGGATCTCAAAGCGGCAAATGCCTCGGACATCGCCGAGCTTCAAAAGCACTATGACAATGAGGTCAAGGAGCTAAAGGACGATCTCAAGGACACGCGGACCCAGCTTTTTAAGCATACCGGCGATGTCCAAGTTCACCACAATGCGGAAGCGGTAAAGGAGTTTCGCGAGGCCCTCGATCGACGCCTCGACACATTCGACGAGTCGTTTAAGGATATCGCCCGAAAGCTCAACCACATGGCGGGACGGGAATAATGGCACCTCGCAAATTCCATCCGGACGAGCTGAAGCTCGCGTTCAATCTCTTTATCGATCACAACGGTCAGCGGTTTGACCTAATCGAGAAGGAGATGCATCGCCAGGGCTGGACGTCGTTTCGAAAGGATTGCCTGAAATCGAAGGGCCTCGGCGAAAACCATCGCGAAGGACTGATCGAGAAGCACGGCTGGGATAAAGCCCTGCAGGTGCATATCGCGACGGCCGGGACACTCGCAAAGACGTCCGCCGAATCCTTACTCGGCGAGGTGGAGGCACTGCGCAAACTGATCTATCTCGACCTGGTCGCGACCGGCGTCGGCAAGGCCGGCAAGGACCTGATCTATCAGCACGACAAA
>DASYKW010000009.1:0-9150 GCA_035995005.1 Pyrinomonadaceae bacterium | reverse complement strand
CTCGGTGCTCTCGGCAGTTACACGCTCAGCTATAACAACGAGGACCTCGCGATCGCTCTATTGACGCCTGAGGCAAAGTTTATCCGGCAGTTCGTGCCGACGACCAATGTAGCCGAACTCCTCGCCGGTCCCGGCGGGCTGTATGTATCGACCGGCGAAGCCATCACGCTCTATGACGCCGACGGTACCGCCGACGGCTTTTTTGCGACAAGTGAGCGTCCTGATGCGTTCACCGTCGATAACGCGGGTAATTTCTACATCATCGCTAATAATTCAGTAGCTAAGTACACGCCGCTTCGTAAGTTTTGACTCAGGACTGCGAAGGCCCGGATCAGTTTGCTGAGCATAGTGGAACGCTTATCACGTTGGGCTCGACAAGCTTGAAGGGCATGCACTCGCGTTTCCCTGCCGTGTCGAAGATCTTTTTCTTATCTTTGTTGGCCTTCTCGTCGTCCGAGTCGAACTTCTTCGGGAACCTCGACAGGTCGCGTTCCTTGTAGACATAGGCTTCGTCAGCCGTATCGTCCTCGGGGACGCCGGTGTCCTTGAGGTTGTAGACCCAGATCAGCGGAAGCTGGTCGCGGCGAAGGTTAAAGACGCTCAGGGCGACCTCGCGTGCACGCGCGGAGTCTGGCGAAGGGCCGTCTTTCGCGGCGATGTAAAAGGGTCGGACGAACGTGGGCGGCGGGACATTGTTGCGGTCGTGCCGGTCTTTGTCGTTGAGCTTGGTCCATTCCTTGATGAGGTCATTCGGCTCGCTGCCAGTCGAGGGATTGGCATCGGCAAAACGTTGAACCCCGGCCCTTATCTCGGCGGTTTTTGCTGGGTTGAAGTAGAGAATTAGGTTTATGTTCTCCGGATCGGCGAATTTCTCCGCCGGCTTGCCGTTGATCGCGACCTCTCGAAAAGCGATGAGATATTTGAGAGCGGTAAAGGCCATGCGTTCGGCCTTGGTACGGTCCGAAGCCATGTAATCGATACGGTAGTATCCCGCGTGGCCGATGTAGCTCGCAAAGCCGTCGTGAGCAAAGGTGTCCTCGAGATAGTGTAGGAAGATGCCCGGATTCCGGCCATCACGCAGCGTGTCGCGCCAGAATTCGGCCTTGCGATCGGCCACTATTTGCCTGGCGACGGCGAGGACCTTTGGATCCGAGATAACCAGCGGGTCCCACCAGTAGCCACTCGGCAGGTTTGCGAGCCGGATGATCTCGCTCTTCATCGGCAGTGCGTGCAGCCGATTGCGAACGTACTGAAAGTGATCGAGCGGATGGCGAAACGCTCCAAAGCTCTCGATCGACGGCAGGACCGGTTGCGTATCGTCGTCATAGTCCACGCTAACGTCGGCGCTGGCTATCTGTGACGCCTGCACTGGGGTGTAGCCGGCCTTTACGGCCAGATAGTACGTGAACCAAAAGTGAGTGTCGTTGTCATAGGCGCGAGCTGTTGTCACACCACTGGCGAGGAGACCGAAAACAAGGATGGCTATTGCTAGGGACCTGCGCATATTTGTTGTTTGAAAACTGAAGAATGATAGCCGACATTTACCTGCGGCGTCCAAGAAAAGTAACGAGATTGACTTGCTATCGAGTTCGGCAAATACTTGTCCTATGGCCGACATCTTTCAACTCACCCAGCGTCCTGATAGTGAATTGTTCTTTTCACGCAACGACGAGAACGATCCGAGGATGGGTGAGGTCGTCCGCTCCGACGCTCAGGATTACCCGTCGTCAGACATCGTCATTCTCGCCTGTCCACAGGACGAGGGCGTCAAGCGAAATGGCGGTCGCGTCGGTGCTGCCGATGCTCCGCGTATGATACGCCAACAGTTTTACAAGCTCACGACTTTTAACCTAAAGAAGCGAATCTTCGATCTTGGCGATGTCGAGATGAGCGGTTCACTTGAGGAGACGCACGACGTGCTGACCAGCGTCGTCAAAAAGGTCCTTACCGACAACAAACGGGTCATCGTCCTCGGCGGCGGCAACGACATCTCATACGCCGACGGACGCGCCGTTGCCGAGGTCTTTGGCAAAGACTCCTGGATCGGCGTAAATATCGATTCACATCTCGACGTAAGGCTCGCTGAGCAACGCAACAGCGGCACGCCCTATCGACAGTTGCTCGATGAGGGCCATCTGCGACCGGATTATTTTTACGAGGTCGGCTACCAGTCGCACTTCTGCTCTCCGGTATATTACGAGTACATTCGCGATCTGAACGTCAATCGGATCAGCCTCGAGCTGCTGCGTTCACGGGCCGAGGCCGACCTCGAGCTTAAGGAGAGTATTCGGAATAAGTTCATCGGCCATAGTTCGTCGATGAATACCTTCTTCGGTTTTGATATGGATGCCGTGCGAATGGCCGACGCTCCGGGAACCTCCGCTCCGTCGCCGCTCGGTCTCAAGGCCGGTGAGTTCATACAGCTCGTCAAATATGCCGCGTCGCTGGCAAATACCAGGCTCATCGAGTTCACCGAGATGAACCCGAAATACGACATCGACAGCCGCACCGCTAAGTTGGTCGCCATCGGCATGCACCGGTTCTGTACCGGCATCGCCTAGATATCACAATTATGAAAAGACTACTCGCGACACTGACCCTAACCGCAGCGATCGCTGTCGCTGCCATAGTAATAGAATCACGACCCACAGCTACGACGCGTGTAGAAGCGGCACCGATCGTTCGCGTGGCCTCAGAGACACGCTGCGGGTGGTTCGCAAACCCGACGCCGTCGAATGCATGGCTCAACGACGCCGAGGGCGAATGGATCATCGCGATCCAGGGCGGCTATCAGGCCGAGGGCGACTGGCCGGACTTTAAGCCGTCGCAATGGGTTGAGACGAACGTCCATTATGGGTACGGCTGCGCATGTATGAAGGTCACGACCGACAAGGCAGCAATGCACGTCCTGAACATCCTCAAGGCCTGGCCGCGGCCGCTATCGGCTTGTCGCAAAGACAAAGCTCTCAAGAGGAGCGAGCCCAAAGATTGAGCCTTGGCTGACCGACGTCTGAAAGGCTACAAAGCATCCGACAGATGTTTTGTAGCCTTTTCGTATGCCAGAACTGATCCCTCGCAGTGCTCTCGATTTCTTCCCATCCAAGATCACATACACATCGTTGAACGAGGCGTCGTTTAGCTGCAAAGGCTGCGACCTTTATAAGCTTGGCACCCAAACCGTGTTTGGCGAGGGTCCGCGGGACGCGAAGTTGATGATGGTTGGCGAGCAGCCGGGAAACGACGAGGACCTAGAGGGACATCCGTTCGTCGGTCCCGCGGGCAAGCTGCTCGATCGTGCCCTGGACGACGCAGGCATCGACCGCAAGACGGTCTACATGACGAATGCGGTCAAGCATTTCAAATGGAAACCCGCGGGCAAGCGACGCCTTCATCAAAAGCCGAACGCGGGCGAGGTCGCGGCATGCAAACCGTGGCTCGACGCGGAGATCGAGGTCATCCATCCGGAGATATTAGTCTGCCTCGGTGCTACTGCAGCTCAGGCCCTTCTGGGAAAGGCCTTTAGGGTCACAAAGAGTCGTGGCGAATGGTTTGATCTCGGTGAGGGTCAGCGCATCATCGCGACTATCCATCCGTCTGCCATACTCCGCACGCCCGACATCGATAGAGAGCAGGAGTACCGGAATTTCGTGAAGGATCTTATGATCGCTGCCAAGGCGGTGTAGGACCGCTGTTGCTTGACACCTACGCGGGGGTTATCTATTCTAATCGTTCGCTTTTCCTTGAAAACGCGACCGGATATAGTCTCTTAGCTCAGTTGGTAGAGCATTACCTTGACAAGGTAGGGGTCAGCAGTTCGAGTCTGCTAGAGACTACCATTTTTATTCCTATTTTCCGGACTTCGCGGCCGCTCCGACGATGTAACTATCGCGAGCACGAATGGCCACTCCCGCTCGATTCACACGAATCTTTATCTGCTTTCGCTGGCCATTCGCGCCCGGCTCGTTCGGGTAATATCCGATGGTATATTGATTGCCAAGCTCGTTGGCGATGCCCTCGAATGCCGCGCTCAGGCCGCCCGTAGTCGCTTCGGCGCGAAACATCTTCCCGCTCGTTAATCTCGCGAGTTCCTGGAGGTAAGTCCGGCCTCGTGTGTATGCCTCGGGGCTCTCACACGGACTGTTTGAGGGTTTACTGATCGTAGGTATTCCGCTCATGGGGCCGTTGCCGCCGCCGATTCCCACTGAATCAAAATACGTGTTGTAGTAGACGGAATAGACGACCGCGTCGCTCTCCTCAGCGAGTGCGAGAGTGTCCTCGTAGCCGCTGGAGTTCATTCCCATGGAACATTCAACTCCGTCGGTGAAAAGAACCACAGCCTTTCGACCCTGTATACCCTTGAATTTCTTCTTCAAGACGGTTTCGACCGCATTGTAGAGAGCAGTCCCGCCGCCGGAACCGACCTTGCGGACCGCCTTCTCAAGGACCGCACGATCACTGGTGAAGTCACAAAGGGTATTCACCGATGAGTCAAACTCGACGATCATCACCTTGTCTGTCGGACTGAGATCGCCGATAAAGCTCATTGCCGCCGTCTGGATCTGGCGGATCTTGTTGTCTGTCGAGCCGCTGACATCGATCAGCAGAACGACGGAAAACGGAACCTCGGTAGTCCCAAAGTACGCGATCTCCTGCTCCTTTCCGTCCTCGAATATTTTGAAGTCCGAGCGGCGCAATCCGCCGACATAGACGCCGGAGCGTTCATACACAGAGACTGGGATCGAAACGAGATTCGTCTCGACCTTGATAGTGTCCTCGTCGGTCGAGGTAGAAGTGTCGGTCTTTGGCTGGACCGGCGGCGTTTCACGCCGTTTCTTGGAATACGAAAATCCATCGGTCGGTTTGGATTCAGAATATTGATCGTCATCATTTTGGACGACCGCACTTTGCGCAGGTGTGGGCGACGGCTTGTTTCGTCGTCCGGACTGGGCGACAAGTGAAACCGTGCAGCAGGAGAGCAGCAGACCAAATAGAACAACCTTCATCATCTTTACTTTAAGAACGGCAACAGCCTGGCCGGAAACAACTCTATGTCGAATTAGAACCGCCAGTGGCGGTCAAAGTTGTCCCGCACCTGGCCACGGCTTGATTTCACCGCACCAAAACGCTAGTCTTTAGAGGTTTAGCTATCGCAGCCTTTCTTCACAGGAAGCTGCTCAACGCTTTCGATAAGATGCTTTCAAAGTATTTTGCTGTTTTAACAACTACTACGACCCGCCTCTAATTGGCGAGACAATCGCGGTTTCCTCGGATGCCGCAAAGCAAAGTCGCTCTTATCGGATCTGATCATTTTAGTAGTAGGCACGAAGTATTTCGTGAATTTGTAAATAGTGGGTCACCGCCTAAAGAGCGACTTAAAGATCGCGATTTTTGACCGTGTTTGAATTGAGTCGATCTGCGACTCACGATTCACCATTTACGAATATATGAGCGAACTGAATATAAAATTTGGAGAGAATGTCCGGGCTATCCCTGCGCCGGCGACTGTCGCAGACGCCATCAAGGCGTTTGACCGCGACATCCTCAAGAGATCCCTTGCCGCAAAGGTCAACGGCGAGGAGGTCGACCTGAATAAACAGCTCGCTCCGACGGACGAGGTGCTCTCGATCGAGCCGATCGTCGCGGATACCCGTGACGGGCTCGAAGTAATTCGCCATTCGACTGCACATCTTCTCGCTGCCGCAGTGCTAGACCTGTTCCCCGGCACCAAGCTCGGCGTAGGCCCGGCCCTCATGGAAGACCCGCGGTACGGCTTCTATTACGACATCATCGCTCCGCGCAATCTGACCGAGGAGGATCTGCCCGTCATCGAGAAAAAGATGAAGTCGATGGCCAAACAGAATCTTCCATATCGCCGCGAAGACGTTGAAAAAGCCTCGATCCTCAATATTTTCAAAGAGCGTGACGAGCCGCTCAAATGCGAGTTGATCGACGAGAAGGTGAGCGATTCGGCCAGCGTTTACTACATAGATAATTCGCATTTCATCGACTTCTGTCTCGGGCCGCACGTGCCCCATACGGGCAAGCTGCAAGCCTTCAAACTTCTGGCGTTGTCCGGTGCGTATTGGAAGGGTGACGCCGAGCGCGAGCAGATGCAGCGGATCTATGGGACCGCGTTTGCAAAGCAGGACGAGCTCGATGCATGGCTCACTCAGCGGGAAGAGGCGGAGAAACGCGATCACCGCCGATTAGGTCGCGAGCTGGATCTTTTCTCGATCTCTGACGATTACGGGCAAGGCCTGATCCTTTGGCATCCAAAGGGCGGAGTTGTTCGCGGCGAGATGGAGAAGCTTCTCCGCGAGGAGCTGGAAAGGCGCAACTACAGTTTTGTCTACACTCCGCACATCGCTAAGCGAGAACTGTGGAAGATCAGCGGGCACGAGGACAATTACGCGGACTCAATGTATGCCCCGACGAGCATCGAGGATGAGGAGTATCGGCTAAAGCCGATGAATTGTCCGCTCCACATCGGCATCTATAAATCGAGTCCGCGTTCATATCGCGATCTGCCGCAGCGTTATTCTGAGGCCGGCACGGTCTATCGTGCTGAGCTCTCGGGCACGTTGCACGGCCTGATGCGGGTGCGTGGATTCACGGTTGACGACGCACACCTTTTCGTTCGGCCGGATCAGATCCAGTTGGAGATCGCGGATTGCCTGGACTTCGCGATCAAGGTCTTTGACACCTACGGATTCGACAAGGTCAAGTTTGAGCTTTCGGTTCGCGGCGGTGCTGAGAACAAGCTGTATCTTGGCTCTGATGAGACATGGATCGCTGCCGAAGCGCAGCTTGCGCAGGCTCTCGACCAGCGAGGCATTTCGTACGAACGCATGGAAGGCGAGGCCGCGTTTTACGGGCCCAAGATCGACATTAAGATCGAGGATGCGATCGGCCGCATCTGGCAGCTCGGCACCATCCAGGTCGACTGGAACCTGCCTGAGCGCTTTGAGCTTGAATACACCGCCGAGGACAATCTGAAGCACCGTCCGGTGATGATCCACCGTGCGCTGTTCGGCTCGATCGAGCGTTTCTTCGGTGTATTGATCGAGCATTACGCGGGTGCATTCCCGCTCTGGCTCGCACCTGTGCAGGTCGCGGTCCTGCCGATAACCGATCGTATCAATGAGTACGCCGAGTCGGTCGCGGCAGAGCTGAAAAAGGCAGGCTTTCGCGTTGAGGCCAATACGAAGTCTGATAAAATTGGCGCTAAAATTCGGGACGCCCAAATGCAAAAGGTCCCGTATATGCTCGTCCTTGGCGACAAGGAACTGGAAGAGAAAACGGTCGCGGTGCGCGATCGAAAACAGGGCGATATCGGTGGGATGTCGCTGGCAGAGTTCCTAGAGAAGATCACGGCACAGCGTGCCAGCCGGTCGCTCTAGGAAAGGCAATAACAGACGGAGGTCTATATCGCTAGAAGATTTGGTGGAAATAGGTTTAAGCCGCGGTTTCGTGAGCCGCTGCACCGCACGAACGAGCGGATAAGGGTCCCGAGCGTGCGAGTCGTGTTGGATGACGGTGGAACGCTGGGTGTCATGGACACGCGCGACGCCATTCAAGAGGCGAGAAATCGCGGACTAGATCTCGTCGAGATCGCGCCGAATGGTCAGCCGCCGGTCGCAAAGATCATCGATTACGGCAAATTCTTGTATGAGCAAAAGAAAAAAGCTCACGATGCCAAGAAAAAACAGGTCACTGTCCAGGTCAAGGAGATCAAGTTCCGGCCCGGAACGGACGATCACGATTACGAGTATCGGCGCGAAAACGCCCGGAAATGGCTGACGGAAGGCGATAAGGTACGAGCGGCGATCGCGTTTCGCGGCCGCGAGATGTCGCACCGCGAGCTTGGAGCCAAGATCCTCAAGCGGTTGACCGAGGAGCTGGCTGAATACGGTGACATCGAGGTAGCTCCCAAGATGGAGGGCTATCAGATGTTCACGATCCTTTCGCCGAAAAAGGGCAAGACGCCCGGCAAGGTGGCAGCGCCCATTCTGGACACTGAGCCTGCCGCCGAGAAGCCCAAAAAGGCTACCCGTGTCCAGGGCGACGGGCCAAAGATCGAGCCGAAGACGGGCGATGAAGAAATATTTTAGTAGTACTTCAGTTGAGTGGCTGTAAGTAGTTTATAGGAGACGAGTTATGCCAAAGTTAAAAACACACAAAGGTGCGGCAAAACGCTTTCGCTCGACGGCGAGCGGGAAGTTTAAACGTGGACACAGTCACGCCCGCCATATTTTGACCAAAAAGACCAGTAAGCGTAAGCGCAACCTTGATATTGACGCTTTAGTGTCCGAGGGCGATCAGAAGCGCGTCGAGAAGATGCTGCCGTACGGCCGGGACTAAGTTTCTTTTTGGATATTGAAGGAGTAGAGAAATGCCTAGAGCAAAACGTGGAAACAAGCGCCTAGAGAAGCGCAAAAAGATACTAGCCTTAGCGAAAGGCTATCGCGGGACTAAGTCAAAGCTTTATCGCTCGGCCAAAGAGTCGGTTGAGCGTGCACTAAACTTCGCCTATACGGGTCGCAAGCTGAAAAAACGTGACTTTCGCAAGCTTTGGATCGTTCGCATCAATGCGGCCTGCCGTCTGAACGACATGAAGTATTCGCAGTTCATACACGGCCTTAGCCTTGCCGGTATCGAGCTTGACCGTAAGGTCCTCGCCGACCTGGCCGTAAAGCAGCCTGAGGCCTTCGCTGCCGTCGCAACGCAGGCGAAGGACGCGATCTCAAAGAATCAGCCGGCAGCAGCAACATCGCACTAAACACGCAATGTTGTTCATGGTCGTCGAACATTTCAAGGACCGAGACCCGCGACCCGTTTACAAACGGTTCGCGGAGAAGGGTCGCTTGATGCCTGACGGTCTGAAGTACGTAAATAGCTGGATCGAAGTTGGGATGGATCGCTGCTTCCAAGTGATGGAAACAGACGATCCCATCCTCCTTCAGGAATGGATAAAGAACTGGGGCGATCTTGTTGATTTCGAGGTCGTTCCGGTCGTAACCTCCGCCGAGATGATTGAGCTTTTTGCCGATAGAGGCGAGATGCATTTCTAACTAGATCCCAACTTCCCTCTTCGCCTCGGCAAATTTCTCCACAGCAAAGTCCAGATCGTCTTTCGAGTGAGCAGCAGAA
>DASYKW010000008.1:0-14924 GCA_035995005.1 Pyrinomonadaceae bacterium | reverse complement strand
CGTCGGTCAGTTCGTCAAAGAGGATAATCTCGTCGAGTCTATTAATGAATTCAGGCTGAAATGTCTTTTTGACCTGCGACATCACTTCCTCTTCCATTCGATCGCGAGACGCGTCGGCGCTTCCCTGGAAGCCGAGCGCCGAGCGTTTTTGAATAACACGGGCACCAATATTCGAGGTCATGATGAAGATCGCGTGTTTGCAGTCGACCGCCTGACCCTGAGCATCCGTGAGGATACCGTCCTCGAAAACCTGTAGCAGAATGTTGAAAAGATCAGGATGCGCCTTCTCTATCTCGTCAAAAAGCACGACCGCATATGGCGAGCGTCGTAGCTTCTCGGTAAGCTGCCCGCCGTCCTCGTGACCGACGTATCCCGGAGGCGATCCGATGAACTTGGACACGGCGTGTTTTTCCATGAACTCCGACATGTCGAAGCGGATCAGCGACTTCTCAGAGCCAAACAAGAATTCCGCTATAGATCGCGCGACCTCTGTCTTGCCGACGCCAGTCGGGCCAAGGAAAAGGAATGAGCCGACCGGACGGCCCGGATTCTTGAGGCCCGCGCGGGAACGGCGAACGGCTCGTGCGAGAGCCGAAATAGCCGGACGTTGAGAAACGATCCGTTCGTGGAGTGCGATCTCGATTCCGAGCAGCTTCTCGGCTTCTTTTTGTTTGACGGAGGAGACCGGCACGCCCGTCCAGCGAGCGATCACCTCGTCAACATCGTCCTTTGTCACCTCGACGGCAAAGAATGTTTCCTCGAGCGAGCGCAGCTCATACGAGATCAACTGGTCCTCATTCGCCGCGGCACGCTTCCAATTCTCGACGGTCTCTTTCCATGAAGGCTCGCCCTGGTTCTCCTGCTGATATCGAAGCTTGGCCCGTGCGCCGGCCTCATCGAGCACGTCAATGGCCTTGTCCGGCAAAAAACGATCTGCGATGTATCGATTCGACTGGGTGACGGCGGCAGAAAGTGCGTCCTTTGTATACCGAAGCTGATGAAAAGCTTCATACCTTTCAACGATACCTTCGATGACCTCAATCGCCTCGGCCTCGGTGGGCGGCTCGATGCGAACGGATTGGAAACGCCGCTCAAGCGCCCGGTCCCTCTCGATCGTCTTGCGAAACTCCGTGGGTGTCGTCGCTCCGATACATTGGATCTCGCCGCGGGAGAGCGCGGGTTTGAGAATATTGGCCGCGTCCAGCGTGCCCTCAGCGGAGCCCGCGCCGACGAGAGTGTGCAGCTCGTCGATAAAGACGATCGCGTCGCTGCTCTCGCGAAGCTCGGCCATGATCTTCTTTAGCCGCTCTTCGAATTGGCCGCGATACTTCGTTCCGGCGACGACGAGCGACAGATCGAGCGAGAGGATACGTTTGTTCTCAAGAAAGGTGGGAACGTTTTTGTCGACGATCCGCTGAGCGAGCCCCTCGACGATCGCGGTCTTGCCAACGCCGGACTCGCCGATGAGGACGGGATTGTTCTTTGTCCGCCGGCACAGGATCTCGATGATCCGCTGCATCTCAGGCTCGCGACCGACTAGCGGATCTAGACGACCCTCGGTAGCCTCGATGGTAAGATCACGAGTAAATTCCGCCAGGCTTGGCGTTCGCGAATTCTCTTTACCCGGGGCCATCACGCCTGGAATTCCGGCCGCACGCGTCATCTCGTCGCGGACGTCCGCGAGTCTCAAGCCGTAGCCGAAAAGGATCTCGGCAGCGGTCGATTTTTCTTCGCGGACTATGCCGAGCAGCAGATGCTCAGGGCCTATATGGCGATTCTTAAGCTGTCGGCTCTCGTCGTTAGCGTAAAAAAGTATCTGTTTTGTCGCGGCCGAGAGGTGTAGCTCGCTCGATTGCGGGATGCGGTCGCGCAGCGTGATCCTTTCCTCGACGTCGCGGCGAATCGTATCGACTGTGATGGGCGTTCTAAAGGGGAAGAACCGGTTGGAGATCGTTTTGTCCTCACGCATGAGCCCGAGCAGGATGTGCTCCGGTGCGATCACGGGTGAACCGTATTGAAGAGCCTCGTAGCGAGCGAAGAAAATTACCCGACGAGACCTCTCCGTATAGCGTTCGAACATAAAAAAACAGTTCCGGCTTGGTTTCGGTACTCGTTGAGTATAACGAAATCGCCGCAAGGGATGCCAAGAATATCAGTCCTAGATCTTTACGAGAACGAGTAGATAAAGTTACAAAGGTGAGCCAAATCCAAAGAAAGGGCCGTAAAAAGCTGGATATTTTGAGAAAAGTACGTCCGTGGTCAGCTGGCCATCTCGGACTGGGGATGCAGCTCGAGCGAGTCCTGCTCGACTATCTCTGTGACCAGTGCCTGATCCCGGTTGGAGATGCCCTTTAGGAATTGGCCTGCCGGAGCGAGCTCGACCCGCGAAGTGATCACGCGCGAGACGCGCTTTGGCAGGAATTTTGGAGCAATATTCGCGATCGATTCGGCGAGCGAGACGACATCGCCGCCTCCGGGCCAATGCTTCCGGACGACCGATTCGTCCGTACGATTGATGAGCCGAAGGATGACGAGGGCGACAACATAAAGGTCATCGACCTCACCGATAAAGGGGAAAATATCGGGAATAAAGTCGAGTGGCGAGATGACATAAACGATCGCGGCAAGAAACAAAGCCTTTTCGGCCGTTGGCACGCGAGCATCCTTTAGGAGCCGTCCGAGCAGGATGACCATATTCGGCAGAAACATCACAAAGCTCTTGAGCCGTACCTTTAGCTCCGATTTCTCACGTCTCTGAAGTTTTCTCTCGCTTTTCGCCATAGCACTTCGCCTATTCCTTGAGTGTAGGAAATCCGCGGGTATTTGAGCAAGTTTTGGCGGGTGCCGTTGTATGGTAAATTCGATTCACAATGATCCTTGAGCGAATCAGACAACGAGCCGCGGCCGATATTCAGCACATTATCCTGCCCGAAGGCGAGGATCCGCGAACCATCGAGGCCGCCGCGATGTGCTCGCGCGATAAGATCGCAAAGATCACTATTCTCGGGAACGAGGAAAAGGTGCGTGAGCTAGCCGCATCCACCAACACCAACCTGAACGGCGTCGACATCCTCGATCATCGCAAGGCGTCGGATTTCGGCCGGATCGCGACGCTCTACTACGAGCTTCGCCGGGCAAAGGGCACGACACTCGAGGAGTCTGAGCAAGCAGTCAAAGACCCGCTTTACTACGGCAACTTATTCGTCCGCGAGGGTAAGGCGGACGGCTCAGTAGCGGGGGCGACGAATACTACGGCACACACAGTCGCCGCGGCTCTGCGGTGTATTGGTGTCAGGCAGGGCTTCCAAACCGTTTCGAGCTTTTTTCTCATGGTCGTGCCAGATAAGAAGTTTGGCGCTAACGGCGCGATGATCTACGCCGATTGCGGTGTTGTCATCGATCCCGATGTCGGCGGCCTTGCCGAGATCGCGATGGCGTCGGCGGATTCCTGTCGCGCGTTGCTCGAGGTCGAACCGCGCGTCGCGATGCTGTCTTTCTCGACGAAAGGCTCTGCGAAACACGCGATGATCGATAAGGTCGTCGAAGCGACGAGAACAGTAAAGGCAAGGATGCCTGACCTCGCGATCGACGGCGAGTTGCAGGCGGATGCCGCTCTCGTTAAAGCCGTCGGTGATTCAAAAGCCCCCGGTTCGCCAGTCGCGGGCCGAGCCAACGTCCTTGTGTTTCCCGACCTCAACGCTGGCAACATCGCCTACAAGCTAACCGAGCGCCTCACCGGCGGCACCGCTATTGGGCCCATTCTGCAAGGTCTCGATCGCCCGTGTAACGACCTGTCTCGCGGCTGTAAAGCTGAAGATATCGTTGACGCGATCGCGATAACTGCTGTGCAATCGCAAGCAAGAAAAGCTCTTTAATACAGGCTTGGCTCACCCGGCGGGCGTGTCTTCCAGCGTTTGTGGATCCACATCCATTGATCGGGGTATTGGCGGATGATGGCCTCGATCTCGGCAGTGTATGCCGCGGTCGTGTCGATGATGTCCTGCTTGCGGTCACCGGTGTCGGCCGGCTTGAGGATCGACCCGTGCACGAATTTGTATCGCTGTTCCTCTTTTTCCCAGACGCAGAACGTGGGATAGATCAGTGCTCCCGAGCGTATCGCAAGCATCGCCGCTCCGCTCGAGGTGCAGGCATCGACACCAAAGAACGGAACAAAAACGCCCTCCTTTGGGTGAGCGTTGACGTCGGCGAGGATTCCCAGTATGCCCCCGTCGCGAAGGATCTTTGCCGCCAGCATCGCCGAATTTCGCTTGTTGATAGGGTTATTGCCGTAGCGCGTCCGATGCTCGTTGAGCATATCGTCCAACAGCGGATTATCGAGCGGGCGCGCCAAGTAGCTGATCGGCTCATAAAGAGCCGCAAAGCCGAGAACAAGCATCTCCCAATTGCCGAGATGTCCGGTTGTGATCAACACGCCCTGACCCTGTTTCTGAAGCTCGTAGAGCGACCGCGACGTGTCGTCGAGGTTAAAGTCGATCAAGTCCGCAAGTCGTTCGTGATCGTACTTTGAGAATTGGCTCAGTTCGCCGAGTACGCGGCCGAGATTCTCAAAGGTGCCGCGCAGGATACCCCTGCGGTCGTCGACACTTTTCTCGGGAAATGCGATCTCGAGATTCCTGAGGCCTGTCCGCCTGAGCTTTTGCACGACGATCGGAACGAGCAGCACTATCCACGTCGCGACACGGATCGCAGAGCGCCTTGGCAGAACGCCGAGCAGACCGAGCGCGATGCGTGCGGCGGCGTATTCGATCTGTGCGAGAGTCCTGCTTTTTCTGGCCATCGAGAGTAATTCTGGAGTTTACTTTACCACCCGTAAATATCAGAGTTTGCAACCCTTACAAAACTCTTACAATGACGCTCGACGCGGACTGCTAGTCTGGAAGTGGCAGATCTTTATAGCTAAATATTTTTATTCCGCGGGGGAAGTTATTTTGCAAAACGTAGTCGAATTTACACCGTCTCATAAAGACGAGATCCACTGGAACACGATCTTCTTCGTTATCGCTTTTCACGCGATGGCTGTCTGGGCTCTCTTCAGCTTTAGCTGGGTAAATCTGGCAGTGACTTTTGCGTGCTGGTGGATAGCGGGAAGCTGGGGCATCGGGATCGGTTATCACCGCTTGCTGACACACCGCGGGTTTAAAACGTCTCGATGGTTGGAACGCGTCCTCGCGACCTGCGGCACACTCGCTATACAGTCCGGCCCGATCGCATGGGTGACGACACATCGTATTCACCATGCGTTTACCGAGACCGAGAGAGATCCGCACAGCCCTCGGAATGGTACCTGGTGGGCGCACATCGGCTGGATATTTAGGGGAACTGCCCAGATGCAGCCCCAGACCGCGATCAATAAATATTCTCCGGATCTCGTTCGTGATCCGTATCTGGTTTTCATCGAGAAGTATTACTGGGTCACGGCGGTCGTGGTCGCCACGGGACTGTTCCTTGTCGGCGGGTGGTCGATGGTGCTATGCGCGATCTTTTTCCGGACCGTCATGGGCTGGCACTTCACTTGGCTCGTTAACTCGGCAACGCACCTCTGGGGCTCACGCAGGTTTGAGACACGCGACGACTCGCGGAACAATGGTTTTATCGCGGCCGTTACGTTCGGAGAGGGATGGCACAACAACCACCACGCTTACCCGCGGTCGGCACGACACGGTCTCAATTGGCGAGAATTTGACGTCAACTGGGTTCAGATAAGGATGCTCGAAAAGCTTGGCCTGGTCCGCGACGTCTACGCGTTGGACCTCGCCGCTGACGAGGCCCTCGTTTATCAGAAAGCGGCGTAACGGCCCGCATGATCCGCGAAATTCAAAGGCAAAAGCTCTTACGAGTTTTTGCCTTTTTCCTTTTTAATTCTTAAGTTTGAAGCGTGCGTCGCCGCAAGACATGGGTGTTCTTTCTCGTCTCGGGGATCTGTCTCGTCGCGATCGCGGTCGCCCTGAACGTCGGGTGGATCCTTCTCAACGGCCGTGAGGTCGTCCTCCTTGTATTCGGTATTATCCTTTTTGCCGTGATCATCACGGGCCTTGTCCTGAATACGGTGTTCCTGGTCCGCGAGGTTCGCCGCAACGAGCAGCATGACGCGTTCCTAAACGCGGTCACCCATGAGTTAAAGACACCAATAGCGTCGATCAAGCTCTATCTCGAGACACTAAAGGCGCGCAAGGTGGACGAGGCAAAACGGGTGGAATTTTACGACATGATGTTGTCGGATTGCGACCGCCTGCTGGGTACCGTCGAGCAGGTGTTGCAAGCGAGCCGAACCCGGGAGAAGCAGCGGATCTTGCACCTCACCGAGGTCGACATCGGTGAGCTGCTCACGGAAACCGCGGATCTCGTGCGAAGCCGACATCACCTTGACCCGGCAACGATCCGGCTCACACTGCCGACTGACAGCGTGCAGGTCTCAGCCGACCGGGACGAGCTCCAGACAGTATTTTCAAACCTGCTCGACAACGCCGTCAAATACTCCCCCGACACACCGCGGATCTCAGTACGAGTTGCGACGCGGCTCCGGTCAGTGGACGTGTATGTCAAAGACAGCGGTATCGGGATAAGCCGGGCGGACCTGAAACGCATCTTCAAACGATTCTTCCGCTCGGGTGATAAGGCCGCCGCATCGGCGAAGGGTACCGGACTCGGTCTTGCGATCGTCCGCTCTATCGTTGAGAAACATCGCGGTCGTGTCACTGCGGACAGCGCCGGGCCTGGAAAGGGGACGACATTCATGGTGAGGCTGCCTAAATGAGGATCCTTGTTGTAGAGGACGAGGACCACCTCGCCCAGGGCCTGCGTTTTAATCTTGAGGCTGAGGGTTACGAAGCCGCCGTCGTAAGTGACGGCGAGTCCGCACTCGAGCAGCTTGGATCGACGGATTTTGACGCGGTAGTGTTAGACGTGATGCTGCCCGCGATGAGCGGCTTTGACGTGGCCCGGTCATTACGTGAGCGGCACGATTATACGCCCATATTGATGCTAACTGCCCGTGGTCGGCCCGAGGATGTACTCATGGGCTTTGAGACAGGTGCTGACGATTATTTGCCAAAGCCTTTTGACCTTGAGATATTTCTCGCGAGGCTCAACGGACTTCTCCGGCGGCAGAAATGGTCCAGCCGCAAAGCTGACGGCAAGAAAACAGAGGTCCTTCGCGTCAACGGACGCGAGATCGACCTTGACAACCTTGAGTTGCGTCATGGGGGCGATATCGTTCCGCTTACTCTGATGGAGGCCAAGCTGCTCCGCTATCTCATCGAAAACGAGGGACGCGCGGTGTCTCGGAAGTCTATACTTGAGGACGTTTGGCAATTGCAGGAGGATACCGATACGCGAGCGATCGATAACTTTATCGTGCGCCTTCGGCGGCATATCGAAGATGCGCCGAATGACCCGCGGATCGTCCAAACTGTCCGCGGCGTGGGCTATCGATACGTGAGTCCCTCGTAATTCTGACGGGCGAGCACTCTCACCTGCGCACGCCACGCCTCGTGCAGCTCGAACCGCCAAAGCTCGATCTCGGGGGCCAAACATCTCGCAAAGAATTCAAAATCACGATGAAAGCTCCATGCGGGAGCGGCGATGTAGACGAGGGCCGGTTTGTCGGCGATCTCGCGGCCATCGAAGAGGTTTGCCCTCGACAACAAACCGCGACGTCGCTGCAGCTCGATCTTTCGCCAGTAATCGGCCGCCTGAAAAACACCTGTACGGTCGGGCTGGGTCTTTAATTCGATAATGACCAATCGTCCGTCACGGCGGAGGGCGAGCAAGTCGATCTTGTCGTTTGACGAGCGAAATTGATTGTAGATCGGCGACAGGATCAGATTGGCATCAAGCAGCTTGATGTTGCCGCGAAGGATCGACTCGAGCCATGCTTCCGGGGCGGTCCGATAGAGCTCGTGGCGCTTGTTCGGCGCTGTGTCTGAACGATTCAATGTCAGGGTCTCGATTAGTTCGACCAAGTGCTCCCAGCTCTGGTCGGTGAGCATGTATGGCTGCCGGCGGCCTGTACCGAACCATGCTTTCTCGACACCGAGCATTGTCCGGACACGAGCGAATGGCAGCCCGTTGAATCTCAGCGTCTCCCCCCGACGCGAGATCACGATATCGATATTGCCGGGAGCGAGGTCGATGATCTTTTGAGCAGTGTGGCTCGGCTCGTGAGAGGCGGGCAGGATGAGTTTTGGCGGTTTCTCGCGCCACAACTCGCGGATCTTTTTTGAAGGCAGCTCGACGAGCCGCGGCGGATCAGGTTTACGATCGATCGAAAGGACAGCGATCGACCCTTTCCCGCGGTCGGTGAGCAACCCGTGAAGTTTCTGCACGGCTCTCGCCTGACGCTTTTCGCAAATGATCCATATCTTGCGGACCGTCTTTTTCTTGCGTTCGCCGAGTTTCTCAAGCCATAGGATCGCGTGAGTGAGAATGACCTCTGGCGTCAGCCTTGTAGTGACATCGGCGAGAGCCGCGACCGGGAGGCGGTTACCGTCGTCGAATTCGATCTGAGCGAGGCGCCCATTATCGACATTGAGAGCGACGCGGCCAAGTTTGATGCCCGCGAAATTGCCGGCGATCAGCCTCGCGATCTCGTTTGCAAGTTGAAGCCGAGCCAGCTCGATCTCTGCCGCGAGTTCGGCTGCCGGAGTGCGCGGGACGAGACGAAAGGTCTCCTGCGATCGGGCGAATGCACCCGCGACATCGATCGCGATCTCGGTGCCGTGAACGACGGCGTCATTTAGCCGCCAGGTGTGAAATCCCTTTTCATCGAGAAAGCCAAAATGCCGCTTTCCACCGTCCTCGCGGACCTCGATCTCCGTCGAGTACAGCGGAAACGTCTTGCCCTCCTCTCGGACTAGCAGCCACTCTTGATTCGCGGCCAGCCGCTCTCTCAATTCGTCGGTCGTCACCATTTCCCACTCTCAGCAAAGTAACGTACCATCGCGGCGGCCCAGTCGGCATATCCTTGCTCCGACGGGTGAATGCCGTCGGCAAAAAACCCTTCGATTCTCACCCCCGCCGGCTGCGGGTAATAGACGACGCGGTCCATATCTCGCGTGAATTCACGAATATTTGCATCGTGCATCTTCGAGAGCTGCCAGAGGAGTGATTTGATGGGTTCGGGGAGCACGGGCGACATGATGATCATTGGGCAATTTGAAATGAAGATCATCGCGCTCGGCTGCCGTTCGCGAACAAGCTGCAGCAACTCAACCATGTCGCGACGCCATTTGCGGGGACTCGAGAGCTTCATGACATCGTTGCCGCCGACGCCAAGTAGGACATAGTCGAATGTTTCGTCCGGCATGTTAGGCAGCAGTTCATCGATCGTCTGACGAGCGGTAACTCCATTCTTGCCGAGCACTTTCCAATGGACGGGACGGTCCAGATGCTCGCCAAGACTTTTAGCAAATTGTCCGGCGAGAGCATGTGTGTGATCGCGTGCACCCAGTCCAGCGACGGTCGATTGTCCCATTACCCAGAGTTTGATCGGATCTCCGCCCGCACCGACGTTCCCCTCGCGCTCGCCGGCCGCATCGGGCAACAGGCCGATCTTCCAACGCGTGACCTGCCCTTGCAGGTAGAGAAGAGGTGCGAATGGCAGGATGGTCCCCGCTGCAACGAGATAACGTAGTTGCCAGCGAGCTAAATTGGTATCGTCCTTGGGCATCAGATAGAATTTAAAGCCTCGAATGTTTTTGTCAACCGCACGCCTCTCGCTCATCGGACTGTTTCTCGCCATACCACTCTCAATGGCTTGCGGCTCGCCTCAGTCAGACGCAAACCCTTCGAAGGCCCTCGAGATCAAGAAAAGCGATTTGCCTTTCTCGACTACAGAACCCGAAGTATTCCAAGCCGATGTTAGTGTTTCCGGCGGCGGTCAGGACGATAGATATTTTGTTGCGAGAAATGGGGCGAAGCGTCGCTTCGACACTTACATCGATGGCAAACTCGCGGTTACGGAGCTGATCGGCGATACGCGATGCGTCATCGACCATCGGCGCAGGGTTTATTCCGCCGATCCGCTAAGCGATCAAGGCCCGGCGGCGGTAAACCCCGCATCACTCGCATACTTTCAAAACACGGAGCATTATCAGTTTGCACAGGTCGGCAGATCGAATGGACAGACGATCTATAGGGCCAAATTGCAGGACGGCGATCCCGGCGATGTTTTGATAACCATTGATGACGCGTCCGGGCTGATGGTTCGTCAAGAGGTGAGCGTTACTGAGCCGGATGAGAAGTTCACGTTCGAACTGACCAACGTAAAACTCGACGCCCCGGACGAGCTCTTTCAGATCCCGTCGGGCTACCAAGAAGTCTCGGCGGCGGAGTTCAAGGCAACACAGTCAAAGAAAAACCCATGAGTCACGACGCCCCAAAGCCAGAGATCACAGCCGAGCAGCGGGCTTACGCAGAGAGCGCCTTGCAGACCCTTCCATTCGCTCAGTTGATCGGGATGAAACTCGTCGAACTCAGGATCGACGAGGCTGCGATCTCGATAGAGATGCGTGACGACCTGCGTCAGCCGAGCGGCGTGCTCCACGGCGGCGTGACAGCAACCCTCATCGACACGGCAATGGCATTCGCCGTTCGTACGCGCCTTCCAGTGAGCGAGGCAACGGCGACGATCGATCTCACGGTCCACTATCTACGGCCGCATCTCACGGGCGTCTTTACTTGTACAGCCAAGGTTGTCCGCGCCGGAAAACGAATATTTACCGTCTCGGCCGACGTTCAGAATGAAGAAGGCAAACTGATCGCTACCGGCCTCTCGACCTACACGCGTGTGTAATGGAGCAGCTCAAGAAATTCGCTAGATACTTTGTTCCCTACAAGGGCACCATCCTTGCGGGCGTCGGCTGCATTCTTGTGTCGATGGCGTTTGGGCTTTTTGTTCCGTACATGGTCGGGCAAGCGGTAGACGATCTTACCCTCGGGATCACGTGGCAAAAGATCACTTACTATCCCGTGGTCATCCTTGGGATCAACGGCATGAGCGGTATCTTCCTCTTTCTGCAGCGTCGGCTGCTCATAAACACCTCGCGGCATATTGAGTTTGACATGCGGCGGGATTTTTATGCATCGCTCATCGATCAGCCCCTTGAATACTTTCAAGCGAATCGCGTCGGCGATCTGATGGCGCGCGCGACCAACGATCTAGCCGCGATCCGCCAGATCGTCGGACCGATGATCCTTTACACGTTTCAAGCCATCTTCGCGTTGTGCATTTCGCTGCCGATAATGCTCAACATTTCGGTAAAGCTCACCTTGCTGCTGCTTATCCCGATGCCGTTGGTAAGTATCACGGTCAAGATCCTCGGCGAGCAGATCCACAAGCGGTTCGAAAAGATACAGGAATTCTTCTCTGACATTACTGCGCGTGCTCAGGAGAATCTGACGGGCGTACGCGTCGTTCGTGCCTATGCTCAAGAGGACGCCGAGATCGAGCAGTTTCAGGTCCTAAATCGCGAATATGCGTCGCAGAATCTAAAGCTCGTGAAGTACGCTGCGGCGATGCGGCCGCTCCTCTTCTTTTTTATCGGGATGGGATTCGTGATCATTGTCGCGATCGGCGTGCCTATGGCGGTCCGAGGCGAGATCACGGCTGGCGACTTTACGGCGTTCATCCTGTACTTGCAGCGGATGATCTGGTATCTGATCGCCCTCGGATATGTCGTAAATCTCTATCAGCGTGGCACCGCGTCGCTCAAGCGGTTCAATGCGATCCTCGATGCGGAGCCATCGATCCGTGATGAGCCGGAAACGCTCCTTCAATCCCCTATCAAGGGCGAGGTCGAGTTCCGCGATCTTACGTTCGCATACAACGGTCACCCGGTCCTAAAAGACGTGGATCTCAGGATAGAGCAGGGCAAGACGGTGGCCTTTGTCGGCAAGACCGGAAGCGGCAAATCGACGCTCATGAGCCTTATCCCGCGGCTCGTCGATGCTCCCGCAGGTAGCGTGCTCATCGACGGCAAGCCAGTCCGTGAATTTCCGCTCGAACAGCTTCGAAGGTCCGTCGGCTTTGTTCCCCAAGAGACGTTTCTCTTCTCAGACACGCTGGCGAACAACATCGCATTTGGAGTGTCAGAACCGCCTGCGTTAGCGGGCGGCCAGCCCGTCGCAGGGATAATGCCGCAATCTGTCGATTCGGGCTCGATATCCGTCGAGGACGCGGCGACCGTCGCGGGCCTCGCGAACGACGTCGCCGAGTTCCCGCACGGCTATGAGCAGCTTGTGGGCGAACGCGGCATCACGCTTTCGGGCGGACAGAAGCAGCGAACTGCGATCGCGCGTGCCGTGATGCGCGATCCCCGCATCCTGATCCTCGATGACTCGCTGTCGGCGGTAGATACTTATACAGAGGAGACGATCTTGCGCAATCTTCGCGAGGTCCGCGAGAACCGCACGACGCTGATCGTTTCGCACCGCGTCTCGACGATAAAAGATGCCGACCTCATCTGCGTCCTCGCCGACGGCCGTATCATCGAACGCGGCACCCACGACGAGCTCCTTCATCTCGACGGCGAATACGCCGACCTATACGAACGCCAGCTTCTCGAGGAAGAATTGGACGCTGCAGAGTAAGTAACGAATCCTACACATGCACCACCACCGGCTGTGCCATGCTTGAGGCATGGCCGACACCATTTTCTCGTTAGTGCTGCTCTCGATCGTCGTGGCGTCTATAGCGTGGACGGTCACGCAGGAGGAGATCTTTAGCGAGCCGCGTGATTACTGCGAAAGAAAGTGCAAAACCGCGAGGTCGGCGCTCGAACGCAAATTCTTTTATGTTTTCACTTGCGAATACTGCTTTAGCCATTGGGTAACGCTTGTGTTGCTCGCGATCACAAACTTCAGGCTTGTCTTTGAGGATTGGCGTGGGCTTATCGTGTCGTTCTTTGTCCTGCCGTGGCTTGCGAATCAGTGGATGAGTATTTACAGGCGCCTGCGAGTATCAATAAAACACGAGAACGCCTTGGCGGAGATTGCCGAGGAAATCCCCGAGACAAAGAAAAAGACCGCCTCGCGTTGAGACGGCCTCGAATTCGATCTTCTGAATTCTTATTTGTTATTGAGCGGCGTAAACTTGAACGCTCCGGCGACCAAAGCGTCGTGCTTCGCTGCAGCCCGGCACCCAGATGTCTATCCGCTTGCCCTTAATGGCTCCGCCTGTGTCGGAGACCAAGTACGTCCCGCTCCACTGTCCAGCGTTGATATAAACGCGCGAACCCATTTTTAGGACTCGGGGATCGGCGGCGATCAGTCCGCGACGAACACCGTGTCCCATTGCGGTCCTTCCCGAAAAGCAGTACGCCGTGGCCGAGAAAGCTCCTTTGCTTGCTCCGGCACCTGCGGCCCGGACCGATGCGGTCGTTTTTACCAGTTTCTTATCGTCGTCGTCTGAAATAACCGAGAAATTATTACTAAAATTATCTATTAAAGTTGTGTCGATGTTGTCTGCTATAGCCTGCGCATTTGGCGCAGCCGCAATAATGAGGTCGTCGCTGGTCGTGGTCTGAGCGTAAATAAAAGCTGCCAGGCTCAGAATCGCAACCGCTATGCCTCCTCTTACAAATCCATTCATCCGCAAATATCTCCTTTTGTGAATCTCGTCCCGCAAACGCAAAAATAGTGTCTGAGATTTGGGGTCATCAGCCACTATTCGCGTAAAGCAAAGACTGTTTCGGCGGCTTTATTGGCCACCTGTTCTCGTTACCTGCACCACAAGGGTTAGGCCGAAACTTGTATGTATACTAGCAAACTGTGACCGGCGTGTCTACCGACCCCAGGACCGCAACCCCTTATTACATAAGTAATTGCTGTGTTTTCAGTAACTTACGAGTGGCATTTTTTTTTGAATTTGATACACTTTCCTCGCCCGATACCGGGTAAATTCTCTGCATTCGAGGCCTTTTTTGGCCGTCTCCCAGGAGGGCTAAATGTCTATTAACGAACGTCGCGGCGGAGCTCGCCATGTGATCTCGTACCCGATCCGTGTCCGTTGGAAGGACGAACAAGGAAAGGAGGTAATGCAAGAGGGACTTACTGAAAATGTCGGTCCGCAGGGCACTCTTATTTACCTGCCGCGTGCATTGCCGCTTGTCGGCCGCAAGGTCAGCATTACGGTTACCGAGAATCCCGACGACGAGGTCTCTTGCATGGCCGAGGTCATTCGCCTGGAGAGGAATGCCGCGCACCCGCAGGCCGCGCTTCAGCTCATCGATAATCTTCGCGAGTGGAAGAAAAAGGTCTGGGATGTCGCTGGCTCCACCCTCGCCAATCAGCAGCCCGAGGAGATCGACGACTGGGGTTGATCGATACAAACAGTAAAGAATGAAAGTACTCGTTCTCGGCGCCGGACGCATGGGACACGGCGCTGTTTTTGACCTCATCAACAATTCGCCCGATGTCGAAAGCGTGACGGTCGCGGACATCGATCTTACCAAGGCAAAGGCGCTTGCCGATTCTATCGAGCCTTCTCGGGTTGAACCGCGGGAGATCGACACCGCCGACTACGCGGCGACGGTCGAGCTGATGCGCGGGCACGACTCGGTCATCTCGTGCGTCAACTACTGGTACAACGTCGCTCTCTCAAAGGCCGCGATCGAGACGCGTGCGAATTTTTGCGATCTCGGCGGCAACAACTACATCGTCGACGAGCAGCTTGCACTCGACTCGGACGCCAAGGCTGCGGGCGTGAATATCATTCCCGATTGCGGGCTGGCACCTGGAATGGTGTCGATCCTGGCGATGCACGGGGCGAAGCAGTTCGATCAGCTCGACGAACTCCACATTCGCGTCGGCGGTCTGCCGCAGGACCCGCAGCCGCCGCTCGATTATCAGCTCGTCTTCTCGGTCGAGGGACTCATTAACGAATACATCGAGGTCGCACGCGTGAT
>DASYKW010000007.1:0-4557 GCA_035995005.1 Pyrinomonadaceae bacterium | reverse complement strand
GATGACAAGGACGCGAGCGTCGAGGACGTTAATATTCGGCAGTTGACCGAGATCAGCAACGTTCAGCAGACCGACAAACCGGCCGAGGATCCTGCCGGCGATCCTTCGAAACTCATCGAACGCGAGGTCTACACCAAGGAGATGAAGGGCAATCTCATGGTCCGCAAACTCCTGCTCTGGAAGACCAACAAAGAGGACAAGCCCGAGTTTCCGGCATACGTCGTCTATCTCACCGACTTCTCACCCAACCGCCAGGAGCCGCTCCAACGCGACATCCGCATCGCTGCGACCGAGGCCGCGGCCCGCAAGCACTTCAAACGCATGGCCGAGGCAAACTTTATCGGCGGTTGGGTGAAGGCTAGTTAACCTTTCTGTTGGTAGGGTTAAGTGTCAAAGAGCGACCGTGCAGGCCATATTGTGACCCTATTTGATGCGAAAAAAAAAAGGGCGGCCCTGAGGCCGCCCTGAAGATGCACGCTCGCCAAAAAACTATTGAGCGGTAATCGTTAGATCGGTGACCTCGTCCTGAACGGTGATCAGTTGCGAAGCGAAGGAGTACCGTTTCAAAGTGACCCCGATCACATACGCACTTCCTGATTCAATCGAATCAAAGCGGAAATAACCGAATGAATTCGTCAGAGCCGTGACGGAGTTGTTGTTGCCGTCGGTGAGTATCACTCTTGCCCCTGCGAGGCCCGCCCCCGCGCTGGTGACCACACGTCCGGCCACGCCAACGTGGGCCGCTGTCGGCGCTGCATTGGTAAAACGTGCGACGTAGAGATCTTCAGAGTTATTTACAGTTGCCGTAGATACCTGGCCAGAGACAAGGATCTTGTCGTCGGTCTGAAGTGCTCCGCCAGGAGCGGTTGGAAGATTGTTATTACCACTTGTGGTGCCCAGATGCTCCAGCGTTTTTCCAGCCGTGCCGAAAGAGTCTCCCGGTGTCGAGTCCGTACCCGTCCCGTCATCAAGTGAGCCATTCGTGTTGTAGCGGGCTACCCCAATCGATTGCACCGCTCCGCCGGTAGCTGCACCTGTCGCGATGATCTTCCCTGTCGACATGATACCGACAAAGTTGGCAGTATCCTGGCCGTTCGACATGTCGGTCGTAACTTTTCCCGCAGTGCCGAAAGTGTCTGCAGCTCCATCCCTGCTGTAACGCGCCAGGGCGAACTCACCGTTCCCAAGCGTCCCACCCCATTGTCCGGCGGCTAGTATTCGACCATCGCTATAAAGCGCCAAAGAATGGATCTCAGAGCCGTTACCGAAATTGGTTATCACTGTACCGGCCGCGCCGAAGCCCGGATCTAGGGCCCCGATCGACGTGAACCGGTACATAGTGAAGTTACCGGTCCCGCTGGAACCACCACCTGCAACTATCTTTGGCGGGTTGGCGACGACACTGTCGGGTTGGATCACCAGATCGTATATCTGGGTCAGCGACGCAAACCTGGCCTGGCCAGCGACGCCGCCCAGCGGGACAGTGCCGCCAAAGCCCCCGTCAATACTTCCGTCCGTGTTGAACCGCGCAATATACGAAAAAAACTGTGTCATGTTATCAGTCGCAAAGGCTGCGATGACGATCTTTCCGTCAGGCTGGACAGCCATCGCGCTCGGTTGGTCCGTGCAGCCGGTTCCCGTGAATGCATTGAAAGATTTGAAGCCGCCCGTGCCAAAACTCGTATCAGGTGTAAGATCGGCTTTATAGACTGCGATGGCCGCGTTAATGAAGCACGAACCGCCGCTGCTGGCACGGCCCAAAATATAGATCTTGTCGTTGGCTATGACCATATCGACAAAAGCTGTTACGGTTGACGGCGAAAACGACGACGCCGGTATTTGTATACTTGTGTCGAGGGTACCGTTAGAGTTGATCCTCTCCAAAAACATGTGATTCGGACCGCCGACCGACGTATCTCCAGCGGCAATGATCTTTCCCGTGGACAGGACGCCAACTCTGTACGCCTGATCGTTATCAAGCCCGGGGGTGGCAAAGGTGGTGCGCAAATATCCAGCGTTAGCGTTAAATGTCGCCGTGTCCAGAGCACCATCGGCGACAAGGGGACTCATTATCTTGCCGATCTCGACCGGATCTTTGGACGGCCGCATAACCGTCTCCAGCGTTATAGATGGGGTCACTCGGCGCTGAGCCGACCCTGAACGTGTAAACGTCAGATAGAGGCCGGTAGCAAAACAAATGGACAGCAGGATAACTAAAGGTCGTACGGCATTGCAGCGATTCGGCATAGATTCATCTCTCCAGTCAAACTGATAGCGGGAATCCGGCCGAGATCATGTGGGTACCCCTTAGATAGCGTTACCGGGGAGCCGTAAACAATGACCGAAAATCCCTGACGACGGGACTAACGCTTTGATAAGAATTATAGGTCTAAGACGGCGAGTGTCAAGCTAAGTTCTTATTGCACACCGATTTGCCGTACGCGGAGTCGGAGCCTTACCGCTGTCCATAAGACTGCGATCTTGATCCTTGTCGGATCAATATTTCTGGTTTTCGTCGGGATATAGCTGTTCGAGTTTTTGGGTGAGCTGGTCGGATTCGAGCTCGCCTTCGTAGGGGCGGAGGACGGATTCGTCGCCGGTCTCGAGCCAGGCGTTTTGTTCATCGATCGAGGTGAGGATCACCGGCATTGCCTTTTCGTGGATCGGCCTCATAAAGTCGTTGGCTGAGGTCGTGAAGACGGTGAAGGAATATTTCGCCTTATTGGCCTCGAACCAGCGGCTCCACAATCCGGCGAGTGCGTAAGGCTCCCGGCCCTTTACAAAGATCTCGACCGGCGGCTGTCCCTTGACCGGCCATTCGTAAAAACTGTCGACCGGAAACAGGCAACGCTGCCCGCGTTTGATTAGGTCGGCCCAGAGCTTGCGCTCGTGCATAGTATCGACGCGGGCGTTGAACATCGGGAACTTTGTCTCAAAGGCACGCGAGCCTTCCCATTGACACCACCATCGGGCCTGCAAGGTCTTTATCACGCCGTCGTCACGCCTGGCGACGATCCACGCCGGCTCGGTAGGCCGCAAATTATGCCGCGGCTCAAACTCCTCGGGATATAGCCAATGAGCGATCATCTCGCCAAACTTCTTGGCCCGCAGTTGTGAAGCTCGTCCGCACATGAGGTCATTTTAGCCGTTAGTATGGTTTGTGCGAAAGCACCGGGTCGATCGCAGACTTTCCGCTTTTGACCGTTCCGCTCTAAAATCTACTCATGCTCCATTGCTACAGCTGCGGCAACGAGGTTCCCGATAACATGACCTACTGCACGTCGTGCGGTAAGAAGCTCGACGGCCCGGAGTTCGCGACCAAGGTGTTCGGGGGTGCGGCGCAGCCTACGGCGGTCTACACGCCCGGTGTCGGGACCATGCCGCTCGCGCAAAAAAAGGGCGGCGGCCTAAAAGTGGTCGCAATCGTATTGGGCAGTCTTTTTGTGCTCGGAGCGATCGGCATTGTCGCTGGAGCGTTGATGTGGAGCTATGGCAGGCGCCAGATCGCCACCGTAAACACCAACATTCAAAGACCGGCGAATATTCCAGAGATCAACGTAAATGCGATCACCGCCAACACTAACGCGACGATCGACGATGCCATCAAGCAGATCCAAAAAGCTGCGAATGACGCGATCGCGGCGGCAGATCAGGCGGCCAACATTACCATTCCGACAGGTAAGACCCTTGACGGGTCGACGACGCGGATCAATTTTCGGCCCGGTGCGACGAGCGCCACGGCTGTGGGAACCGTCAAGGAAGCGGCGACCTTTGTTTTGCGGGCAAAGGCGGGGCAAAAGCTCTCGGGCCGCATCACCTCACCTGGCGGCTGCATTCAGTTTGAGGATGAGGGCTCCACGACGACCCTCGAGACCGAGGACGGCGACAATGATCTCACCGTCGTAAATTCCTGTACCAAACCGACCTCGATGGTGTTAAGCGTTTCCATCAAGTAGACGGCTCGGCTTCTCAAACTGGGCAGAACGTATTACTTGTGTAAATTCACGTAAAAATCATTGCGAACTGTAGACAAGAGGCATATTGTCGAGGGTATATGAAAGTCCTGCTCGTCTATCCGGAGTTTCCGGACACGTATTGGAGCTTTAGGCATGCGCTGAAGTTTGAGGGTAAACGAGCGGCGTTTCCGCCCTTGGGACTGTTGACGGTTTCATCGATGCTCCCGCAGGACTGGGACCGGCGGCTTGTCGATATGAATGTCGAGGACCTTTGGCCTGACGACATTGAGTGGGCCGATATGGTGATGGTCTCGGCCATGATCGTCCAAAATGAATCCCTTGAAATGGTCGTCGAGCTGTGCCGAAAGATGGGCAAGAAGGTCGTCGTTGGCGGGCCGTATGTTTCGACGAGCTCCGAGCGTCTGCCTGATGCCGACCATATCTTTATCGGCGAGGCCGAGGCTACGCTGCCGGAATTCATCAACGACCTTTCGCTTGGTATCGCACGCAAGATCTACAAGGCCGACGAGCGGCCCGCGCTGACGGGCACACCGGTGCCCGATTTTTCGCTGATGGACATGAGCAAGTACAGCGCGATGAA
>DASYKW010000006.1:0-5867 GCA_035995005.1 Pyrinomonadaceae bacterium | reverse complement strand
GGCAAAGAGACGGTGCAAAACATCTTGGTCTTCCGGTTCGGCAACAGCATCTTCGAGCCGATCTGGAACCGTAACTTTATCGACCATGTCCAGATCACCGTTGCCGAGCAGCTCGGTGTCGAGCAGCGGGCCGGTTATTACGACAACGCCGGTGCGTTGCGGGACATGATCCCGAATCACATCCTACAGCTTGTGACGCTCACGGCGATGGAGCCGCCGGTATCTTTCGAGGCCAATGCGGTCCGCGACGAACAGGCAAAGATCCTGCACGCCATATCGCCGTTCGACCCCGAGGACGTTCTGCATAACGCGGTTCGAGGCCAGTATGGCGAAGGAGAGATCGACAAGAAGAAAGTGCCCGCCTATCGCGACGAGCCAGGCGTCGCGCCAAAATCCAGTACCGAGACTTACGCCGCTCTTAAGCTTTGCATCGACAACTGGCGCTGGGCCGACGTGCCATTTTATGTCCGCACCGGCAAGCGAATGGCCACCCGAAACTCAACGATCGTCATCGAGTTCAAAAAGGCCCCGTTCGTTCTATTTCGAGAGACGGGCGTCGAGCGTCTTCGCACAAATCGCCTTGTCATCCACGTCCAGCCCGACGAGGGCATCACACTGCACTTCGGCGCCAAGATCCCTGGCCCGATCGTAAATGTCGGTCCGGTGGATATGGACTTTAACTACAAGGACCATTTTAAGGAACAGGTTTCCACGGGCTACGAGAGGCTGCTATACGATTGCATGATCGGTGACGCGACGCTCTTTCAGCGTGCCGATCAGGTCGAGGCTGGTTGGGCCATTGTCGACTCCATTCTCGACGTGTGGAAGGCCCTGCCAACACGTGAATTCCCCAATTATCCATCTGGCTCATGGGGCCCCGACGCGGCCGACAAGCTGCTCGAGGCGGACGGCCGTGCCTGGAAGAACATCGCCGCATAATGGAAGCTCTCTGGCAGATAGAGACGCTCGTCGCCATCGCCGTCCTATTGGCGATGATGTTTCTCGCGACGATCGACCTCGCTTTTTCGCACATCTCCGATGTCGGTCTCAGGCGAATATCCTCCGATGACGAATCGGCCGAAAATTCGGTCCGGTTCCTTCGTGAGATCCTCGAAAACCGGCCGCGTTTTCGCTTTGCGATCTCGTCGACGATCCAGGTCCTGCTTATCATATTTACTGTATTGCTGACGGTCATCGTTTCGTCGTTTACAACCAGCCATGCGAAATGGCTCACCGTCACGCTGGTTCTGGGCCTCATAGCGACCGTACTGCTGCGCCAGATATTTCCGCGGATGCTCGTGAGCAACAATACGGAGCGAAAGCTTCTTTTTCTGCTGCCCGCTATTCGGCCGCTCTATCGCGTGATCTCGTTTTTCCTCGAGCCTATCGCCGCCCGCAGCCGCACAAAGCAGCGTCTTGAGGCAACCGTCGCACCCGACACTCAGGAGGAACGCGACCGCACCGAGACCGCCGACGCTGAGGATTTTCAGGCCCTAATGGAGGTCGGCGAGGCCGAGGGCATCATCGAGGAGGAAGAGCGCGAACTCATCGAGACAGTCGTTGAACTGAGCGAAACTCGAGCAGGCGAAATCATGACACCTCGGACCGAGATCTGCGGTCTTCCGGTCGATGCGACCGTGCGGATGGCACGCGATCTCGTCATTGAAGAAAAATATTCACGCCTGCCCGTCTATCGCGAAACGATGGACAACATCGAGGGCATGATCTACGTCCGCGATCTACTTCAAGCGTGGGCCCAAGGCCGCGAGGATGAGCCTATCAGCACTCTTGTGCGAGATCCGTATTTCGTCCCGGAAACCAAAACAGCCAGCGAGCTTCTAAAAAGTATGCAGGCTGACCACGTCCAGGCCGCGATCGTCATTGACGAGTACGGCGGCGTCGCAGGGCTGGTCACCGTCGAGGACATTCTCGAGGAGATCGTCGGCGAGATCGAGGATGAGGACGAGCACGAAGATATTATCGAGATCGTCGAGGGTGAGGATGGCTACTACGACGTGCTCGGCTCAACAGAAGTCGACAAGATCGAACGCCTTTTCGGCCTCGATCTGGAGGATGAGGACTACACGACCATCGCCGGACTCGTCACCACTGAGGCGGGAGACATTCCAAAGGTCGGCGAAAAATTAGAATTGAAGGGCCTCGCGATCGAGATACTTCAGGCCGATGAGAAGCGCCTCCAGGTCCTTCGACTTCGCCGCGACGACGCAGCGAAGTCCGAGGTCTCAGAGGATTGACGTTGATATACTTCCAAAAGGAGAAACTTATGAGCATCAGACTTGGCGATGAGGCCCCGGATTTTACGGCTCAGACGACGCAGGGCGAGATAAGGTTCCATGAATGGCTGGGTGACAGTTGGGGCATTCTTTTTTCGCATCCGAAGGATTTCACGCCGGTCTGCACGACCGAGCTTGGCTATATGGCGGGACTCAAGGATGAGTTCGATAAGCGAAACGTGAAGGTCATGGGCCTTAGCGTGGATCCTGTCGAGAACCACACGCGCTGGTCCGTTGACATAGCCGACGCGACGGGTTATTCGCCCAACTATCCAATGATCGGCGATACCGACCTTAAGATCTCTAAGCTCTACGGCATGCTTCCGGCCGAGGCGGGCGGATCCAGCGAGGGCCGGACAGCGATGGACAACATGACGGTTCGCAACGTCTTTGTTGTTGGCCCTGACAAAAAGATCAAGCTTGTCCTCATTTATCCGATGAGCACGGGCCGCAACTTTGACGAGGTTCTGCGTGTGATCGATTCGATGCAGCTGACCGCAAAGTACAGCGTCGCGACGCCCGCCAACTGGAAGGACGGCGACGACTGCATCATAGTTCCCGCCGTTTCGGACGATGACGCGAAGGAAAAGTTCCCCGCCGGCTGGAAGACGGTCAAGCCATACCTGCGAGTCACGCCGCAGCCAAACAAGGTCTAGATGAAACTTGTTGTTGAGATCGCGGGAGAACTCCGCGAGGTCGAGCTCACTCGCGACGGCCGGGAAGTACGTGCGAGCGTCGACGACCGTGAATATGTTCTCGATGCATCAGAGCCGGAGCCTGGGGTCTTTTTGCTCAAGCACGAGGGTCGTGTCTACGAGGCATTCGTGTCGAGCACGGGTGAGGTCAACGTCGGCGGATTCGCTCTCGAGTCAAACGTCATCGATCCAAAACGACTTCGAGGATCGGCGGTAAGCGGCGATCACGACCACGGTCATGCCGAGATTCGCTCCGCCATGCCTGGCAAGGTCGTTCGCATCCTCAAGGCGTCGGGCGATGCGGTCGCGAAGGGCGACGGAGTCGTCGTTGTGGAGGCGATGAAAATGCAGAACGAGCTCAAATCACCTCGCGACGGCACGATCGGCACGATCAAAGTCTCCGAGGGAGACACTGTCAGCACGGGTGATGTGCTCGTCGTGATCGACTAAGAAGTAACCACTAAAGTACACGAAAAAACACTAAATAGTGGTGTCCTATTTTTGGTGATCTTTCGTGTATTTTGGTGCTTACTTCTTACCGTGCCTTTTGCAGACTCAATAAATTGTCAAATAACCGATATGCTCCCGGAACGCCCGCGGGCAGCTGCCTAAAGAACGAGTAGCTGCAGTAGACCCAAGTTCCCCTCCCAACCTTAGCGACGACCAGTCCGCCTTTGTTTTCCTGCTCGCCGGCGTCGTGCGACTCAAGGAGCGGCGTGTATTGCGGGTCGAATGTAACGAGGTTGTACGCGTTTCGCTCCTGCACCCAGCCCGCGAAATCGCTATCCGTGATCTTGTTCGGTGAGTTAAAGATCGTATTCTGCGGATCGAGGATCGTAACCTTTGCGTTCTCGTCGACGACACGCGCGATCGAGCCGGCAGTCGTTCCCTGCTTGTCCTGTATATTCACCGGGTACGGGGCAAGCCCTGTCCAATTGAATCGCTGGTATAACACGATCACATTCCCGCCGCCTTTCGCATAATCCAGCAGTCTGACATTGTTTGCCACAAGGTCGGGCCGTGTTTCGGAAGCGCGGATGCCGACGACAATGGTATCGAATTTCGACAGATCGCCCGACGCCAGATCCTGCTCCTCTAGCATCGTAACCTTCATCCCCATCTGCCGGATCGCCTCCGGCACCTCGTCGCCACTGCCCATAACATAGCCGACATTGAGCGGGACCGTTTTGAGGTCGAGCACACGGATCGTAGTGTCCGCGGGGGTGTAGTAACGATGGGTTTGGATGTGCGGGTACGGGACGACATTCATCGTCAGGCTCGCGGGCGGGTCCATTCCGACCTCGGCACTCGCGCGGATCGCCACCGTACCCGCAGAGATCCGCGGCGGGATGGTTATGTCAAAAGGAATACTCGCCTTCGCCCCTCGCGTCTTGAGCGAGAATAGCGAGCCTTGCGGCACATCAACTTTCCACTCGGGCGAGACGGCGATGTTAAGCGAAACATGGCCGCCGCGTTCCTTGCTCGTGTTATTCGTGACGCTCACGACGAGTCGTCGCGTCTGAGGCTTGTCACTCACTGGTACTACCAGCAGATCGCGGTCAACCGCGACCGAAAGGCCGGGGACGACATCGATGTTGCGCCTGATCTCCCCACGGGCGGGATCCGCGAAGCGATACTGCACAGGCTGGTCAAGCACAATATCGGTGCCACCGACATTCACGTGCACGTGAGCAACAAGCTGCGGCGGATCGAAAGGCAGTGTTCTCGAATCCGTATCCGGCCATCGAAAAAGACCGCCATCGCGAGGGTCCGATAGCCAGTACGGCTGCGTAGCGTGGGCGGAGCGGTCGACCGTCACGTTAAAAACCGCACCGGCGGCTGGGGACTCACGAGTGTTGTAGGCGGCGTTGCTCTGTTTTGGCGGATCGATTTTGGTCACCGTCCAACCGACTGGGGCACTCAGGGTAGTCTCGACTACGTGGGCGTCACTTACGATGGGCACGAAGGTCTTTACCGAGACCATCAGAACATCGCCTGGGACGACAGTTTCCGAATCTGCGAGGGCATCCACTTGGACACCGGCGGCTCGCGCCGTCGCAGCTTGGAAAAGTCGTCTGGTACGAGTCCATAACACATATTCCGACTTCTCACTGGGTCGAGCATCGGGACTGCCGACCACAAGATTCACCGCCTTTTCGCCAGCAATCAGCGTCGGGATAAGTTTCAATGGATCGCCTATGGTCGACTGGCGAAGAGCTTCCCGGGCCGCGGCCTGTGCAGCACCAAGCGCATTTACGTTTTCCATTGGATTGTTGCTCGGGAACAACTTGGAAAGACCGCTTATCGACGTGTCCAGACCGTCAAAAATATCCTTCTCCCGCACATCCTTCGCTGCGGCGACGAGATTTAGCCCCGAAAAACTATCACCGTGAAACTCGATCCTGCCTTCGCCCTGCGAACGGTGCTGGCTGCGGCCCTCCATGGCTATCTCAAAGTACGTACGGCCGAGGATCGGGTCGAGTGCTCCGGTATTTATTTTGAGCGTCGGCTCGCTATTGTCGCTAAAGCCGGTCTCGATGTAGAACTTTTTGACCGTCCACGCCTCGCCGGCATCTTTGCATTGCTGTGGATCGGCGGCGGCCTTTACGGCGATCGGTGCAATGTAACCCGCGTATTGGTGCTGGCCATGGCCGTCCTGGGGCGTTCCGGTGAAGCGAGATATGACGACGAGCGGCCGGAATAGACGTATGGCACTGACGGCGTCGCATTTTATGACGTCCTCGGGCCATTTGGACTTCGCTTCGCCGAGGGTCTTTGAAAAGCCGTAGTCGAAAGCACGCGTAAAATACTGCTCGGCTCCATCGAGACGCCGGGCCTGGAGCAATTCCTCGGTGCGAATGACGCCGAGTGGCTCAAA
>DASYKW010000005.1:0-4348 GCA_035995005.1 Pyrinomonadaceae bacterium | reverse complement strand
ATGCGAAGGATGATGCGTTTTGTGCTTGGTTTCATACTGAATTCAACTGTTCAAGTCTCCGGTTCCTTCGGGTGAGAGCGAGAATAAGGACATAAATGCCGATAAGCCACGCCATGGGTATCACTGGGAAAACGAGGGTAGTAAACATTGCCCCCGACTGGTTTCTGCGTAAGTCATACCAAGGATTGCCGGCTATCGATTTCGATGGATCATCGCTGTCATAGTACGCAACGATCTCGTCTCCGAGTCCTATTTCGTCAAATTGCGGATTATCGTCACCTGCTCCGCCTGTGCCAATGTACTCGGTTCCTGCGACCGTATAACGATACGTGAGCGTAGCGTGGTTCTCCGGTTCCTTTTTGATGACGACTGCCGCGACGCTCAGACCTTTTTGCGTCATATGTTCGAGCCATGCGGTTTCAAAGACAAGATGACCAATCACATTCCCGACCACTGCAAGAACGATCCACGCGGATGTGAGGAGGAGAATTGGCTTAAGAACCCGCATCAATGCCGGAATTAAACCGCACCATTTCCATTCCTCGTGATCTGCACAACGTTGCCGACCATTGTCGGACCGTACTTGATCTCGCCGGCTTTGGTGACGTTGTACCAGAAGGCCTGCATGTCCCAGGCGGCGGTGGGGCAGCGTTCGGCGCAGAGGCCGCAGTGGAGGCAGACGTCCTCGTCCTTGACCATGACGCGGCCGGTCTTGAGGCCGTCGGCGACGTAAACGTCCTGCGTGAGGTTGAGTGCGGGCACCTTAAGATCTTTGCGAAGATCGGCTTCGTCATCGTTGGCGGTGAACGTTATGCAAGCCGTCGGGCAGATGTCGACGCACGCATCGCACTCGATGCATTTCGGAGCGTCGAAGACGGTCTGCACGTCGCAGTTGAGGCATCTCTCGGCCTCTTTGTAACCCGCGAGCGGGTCAAAGCCCATTTCGACCTCTTGCTTGCGGTTGACGAGCGTCTTTGTCTTCGGTGCTTGCGGCACGACGAGGCGGTCGTATTCGTCGATCTCGCTGTCGTACGCCCATTCGTGAATGCCCATCTTCTGCGAGACGAGATTGACCATCGGGTGAAGCCGCTCTGTTAGCAGGTTCTTACCATGGCAATGGAGATCCATCGAGACCGCCGCCTGATGTCCGTGAGCAACCGCTGTAATTACATTCTCGGGCCCGAACGCCGCGTCGCCGCCGAAGAAAACCTTCAAATTGGTCGATTGGAACGTAGTTTTGTCGACGATCGGCATTTCCCATTTGTCGAAATCGACGCCGATATGGCGTTCGATCCAAGGGAAACTGTTTTCCTGGCCGACGGCGATAAGAACGTCATCGGCGGGATAGAAGACGTCATCCTCGCCCGTGGGCACGAGCGAACGCTTTCCGTTCTCGTCGTAGACGGCCTCTACCTTTTCAAAGGTCATTCCCGTAAGCCTGCCGTCCTCAATGACAAACGACTTCGGCACGTGATTGTCGATGATCGGGATATCTTCGTGCTGGGCGTCCTCTTTTTCCCAAGGGCTGGCTTTCATCGAAGCAAAGGGCGAGCGGACGATGACCTTGACGTCTTCGCCGCCAAGACGACGGGCAGTACGGCAGCAGTCCATCGCCGTGTTGCCGCCGCCGAGGACGATGACTCGCTTCCCAATCTTTTCCGTGTGCTCGAAGGCCACGCTGCCGAGCCAGTTGATGCCGATGTGAATGTTCGCGGCTCCTTCCTGGCGGCCGGGCAGATCCGGAAGATCGCGTCCGCGCGGAGCTCCGGTGCCGACAAAGACGGCGTCGTAATCCTGCTCGAGCACGCTCTTTAGCGAATCGACGTAGTGCTTGAAATGAGTGTGAATGCCGAGACGCAGGATGTAATCTACTTCTTCGTCGAGAACCTGGATCGGCAGGCGGAACGAAGGGATCTGCGACAGCATAAAACCGCCGCCCTTGAATTGTTCGTCAAACAAATGGATCTCATACCCTAGAGGCGCAAGGTCGCGCGCGACCGTTAACGATGCCGGTCCTGCACCGATGAGTGCGACCTTCTTACCGTTCGGAGCGAACGGGCCCTGCGGCATGAATGGAATTGGATCGTCCCGGTTGTCGGCGGCAACACGCTTTAGACGGCAGATGGCTACAGGCGCTTCGTCTATGCGTCCTCGTCGGCACGCGGGTTCGCAAGGGCGATCACACGTACGTCCCAGGATCCCGGGAAATACGTTCGAATCCCAGTTGATCATGTACGCTTCGGTATATTTGCCCTCGGCGATCAGGCGAATATACTCCGGCACAGGCGTGTGGGCCGGACACGCGTATTGGCAGTCCACAACCTTGTGAAAATATTCGGGGTCTTTGATGTCGGTTGGCTTCAAAGGTGTAATCGTGGAAGAACTAGATTTTTACAGGACAATTCTAGAGCAAGTCGATTTCGTTTGCCACTATTTGAGAGCAGAAACCGATTTTCGACCACGTTCCAGTTTGTAGTCTGACTTACCATCGTTGTTCCCAGATTGGCATCTAATGGTCAAACATCCCAGGGAGGAAACAAGCGTGTTGGCAAGAATCATGCTCTTCGGGTTGCGGCTCGCTATCCTAGGTTCCGCATCGATCATCGGTATTCCCGGTCAGACAGTCCCGACGCCCACGCCGACACCCGCCCCAAAAAGTCACGCGATCACGCACAAGCCAGATTCTAACTTTCTTAAGGATATAGGAAGCGATCAGAAGGCGATCTGGACGTCTCCTTTTCACATCGGCCGCACCGATTGGAAATGGCTGGCCCCATTTGGCCTGATCAGCGGCGGCCTGATCGCAACAGATAAACGAACGTCGAGCTGGGTCGACACTGGTGGCAGCCTGCCGGGTGTCTCCACAAAGGTCAGTTGGAACGGCGGAATATATGTCACTGGCGGGGTGGCGGTCGGGATGTACGCTTTCGGCCGCTGGACCCATAATGATCATCTGCGAGAGACCGGCCGACTGGCGAGTGAGGCCTTAGTAGACGCTTCGATAGTCACGCAAGTCTCAAAATTCGCTTTTAGACGTTTGCGCCCGGATGAGGGTGACGGTGAAGGCAGATTTTTCAAGGGCGGGCGTTCGTTCTTCTCCGGCCACTCGTCAGCGTCCTGGTCGGTCGCTACCGTTATTGCGTGCGAGTATCACGACCATCGACTCGCCATCATTGGTGCGTACGGGCTGGCGACCGCGGTAAGCCTTTCAAGATATACGTCCCGACAGCATTTTCTCTCGGACGTCTTTGTCGGCGCCGGCGTAGGCTACGGGATCGGGCGATACGTCTGCGAAAAACGAAAAACCATTCACTCCGACGAGGCCGATCCGACCACGATGAGCCGCCGTTGGCGAGTATCGCCTTACTTTAACGCCGTAACTGGTGCAAAGGGCGGAGCGTTGGTCTGGTCGTTCTGACAGGAGAAACCTTCCTTTTTTTTGCCGCTGCGTTTATGATTTAGCGTGCCGCCTTTTCATGGCGGATCTTTTTCGACTCCAATGCCGATCTTCATTCTCGCTTCATTCGAGGCCGCTACCGGTTTGCCGGAATATGTTATTTACGCCCTGACGTTTATCGTTGGCGCGTGCATCGGCAGCTTCCTGAATGTCGTTATCTACCGAGTGCCCGAGGAGAAATCCCTTCTGCCAGGTTCGGCCTGCCCAAAGTGCGGCAAGGCGATCGCGTTTTATTATAATATTCCCATCCTCGGATGGCTGATCCTCAGCGGCAAGTGTGCGAGCTGCAAAGAACGGATAGCGTGGCGTTACCCCGCTATCGAGCTGCTAACGGCAATAGTTTTCGTGCTGACATATTGGCAGGGCGGCTGGAATGCCTTCCTGCCAGTCGCGCTGGCTTTCGTCGCGACGATGATCGCGCTCGTCTTTATCGATGCGGGCCACATGATCCTGCCGAATGTCATCACCTACCCGCTGTTCGTGTTGGCGATCGCTATCCGGGTGTTCTATCCCCTTGCGTTCGAATGGACATTCTCCGACACGAGCTACTGGCCAGTCACCGCCCTTCACGGCCAACCCGAATGGCTGAGCAGTCTAGCGGGTGCTCTCCTTGGTGCGTTAATCGGCGGCGGGTCGCTGTGGCTGGTGGGCGCATTATGGAAGCTGCTTCGCGGCGTCGACGCGATGGGCCTTGGCGACGTTAAAATGATGCTCGGGGTCGGAGCCCTACTTGGGTGGCGGCTAAGCCTTCTGACGATCTTTGCCGGAGCGTTTGCGGGAGCCCTGATCGGCATCGTTGTCCTTTCGCGCCAAAAGAACAAGGACCTTCAAACGCAGATCCCGTTCGGCATCTTTCTCGGTACCGGAGCGATCATCGCAATGTTATTCGGA
>DASYKW010000004.1:0-3963 GCA_035995005.1 Pyrinomonadaceae bacterium | reverse complement strand
AGGATCGCTAGTAAAAAAAGTACTGTTAATAGTCTAGTGCTCATCTTGGCTCCTGCTATAAAGGCGGGCAGCAGCTAGACCTCTCGCCTAAAACCGCTCCCTCTCTGGTTCATTTCCTTTAGTTAAGTTACTGGCTGCAAGAGACAGAATGAGCGCGGCGGGTTAACGGCTTGTGACAGGCGTGTTAAATGAGAGTTAATTTTGGCGTCCTGGGCTGGCCGGCGCGCCTAAAAAAAGGCGGTCCGCAGGGACCGCCGATCAGAAGAAAATATTTTTTTTCTTAAGGTTGCTTTGTAAGGGTGAATGTATGCGAGCCGTTGGGCGACGTCCCCGCGCCGCTATCCCAATTTCGGGCCGAGACCGTGACGTTCGCCAACGGGGCGAGCGGCGAGACGAAAAGTCCTTCCCGATCGGTTCCCGACCTGGCAGTATCTCGACGCAAGTCCTTTTGCTGTGCTGATACCGGTTCCGAGAAATTCAAAAAGGATCCGAGTGCGATGCAGGCGATCGCAAAAGAAATAACGGCTCGCGATGCGCGGCCGGACAGTTGGTTCCTCATCACCGATACCTCCAGGTAAATAGCATAGCCAGCCTTTATCAAAGACCAGCGGGCGAAGCTTGGTTGCGAATATTGAGCCAACGATACGCCAAAGCCGGGATCCAAGTCAACGTTTTTCCCTATTCGATGGCGTGTTAAAGCTATCCACGATCCGGCCCGTCGGGGCGCCAAGTGGCGCCCGAAAAAGGGTGGCTCATTGATCCCCACGACCAGACGGCTAGCGGTTTTTGCTCGCTGCTAATTCCTTTCTGAGCTGCATCCAGATCTCGTAGTATTTCCACTCGGGCGGCGGGTTCTCTTCGCCGTGGTGGTCGGGTTTGAGGATGAGGTCGCCGGTGGCGAGGAGGATGCGTTTTACTTCGGGGTTTTGTTCGAGCTTGGCACGCATTGCGGCGAGGATCAGTTTGTAGTGTTCGCCGGGACCGCGAAGCCCGCCGGATACTGGTGTAGAGCGGTATGGGAATTTCTTGCCGTCGAACGTCACCCAATCGATGCCGAGGGTTTTCATGTTTTCCTCGGCGAGCGTGCCGGCGGATTTTGCTTCGAAGGCGGTCATTTGGGCAACCTGCTCGCGGGTGTATTTCCAAACAACGCCCTTACCGTCCTTCCCTCTCGTCACTCGTCTCTCGTCACTCGTCACTTCCGGATAAAGCATCATCTGCCAAAAGCCCTCGACGCTACCGTATCGCTTCCCATCCATCTCAAACGGCGTCGCCGCAAAGTTCGACAAAATGCCAAGCTCATTCCGCTTCGACAAAATAACCCCGCCCGCCTTCGCCTCCTGCGGCAATATCTCCCAGTCGGGTTTGTTGGGATCGTCGATCGGAGCGAACCAAGTCGCCGGATACGTGACAACGGCAGAATCAGTCGAACGAGCGGCGCGAATAGCCGTCACGTCGATAAGGACTTTTGTTCGATGATGACCTGTGTGAGCGCCATACAGTGTGCCGGTAACTACTACACGCTTGGCCATCCGCTCATGCACGATCTTCCATTCTTGGTCATTTATCTTTTTGTCGTCGTTGTAAATCGCGAGTTGCATTTCGCGAACGTCGGTATACGAAACATCAGGCCAATCATTGCCCGTGGTGCACGCCGGTGTATCGAGCTTAAGAATTACTGCGGTTTCTTTGCGGTCGCCATGTCGGATCGACTCATAGTTCGGTGGGCCTGGAAACACCCTGGAAGACAGTGTTCCCGCAAAAGTGATTGGTGTCGGGCCATATGACAAGCATTTTTGTGCGTTGACGGATGAACACGCCGCGATAAAAATAACGGAGATCATGAGAACGGCATTTCGCGTGTTGCTTACGAGCATAGATAGTCGTTGATCGTTGGGTTTTCTAAAACCACGTGGTCAGCGATATGAAAGAAGGTATCCTTATGGACGCTCTGCAGAACCTCATCTCGCGTTAGGATACGTCCAAGATAATCGAGATCTTTCCACGGCGAAAGGTCCGGGTCGACCAATGACATTTCGAGGTTTGCTCCGCCGTTTCTTATCTGAATAGCCGCCGCGCATTTCTCAGTACATTTCTCGTAGCCCGGGCGAACCGCGACGACTAGGTGTGCAACCTTGCCTTCGATGCATTGATGCAAGCCCGCGAGGTAAATGCTCGCTCCTTCGCCGTCGTCGTAAACGGATCCGCGGCTGACGGTATATGCTGCGCCGCAGTCAGCACAAGTTTCTTGTATGTCCTGATAATCGATGGAAAGATCACTCATTAGAGTCGTTCAACTCTGCAATCATCTCACCCACCTTCTCCAGTTTATCGAGCGGGAGTTCGCTGAGGGTGGTTTGGATGTTGGTGTCGGGCGGCGGTTTGGTAAGGGTGCGCCAGCGCTGAGTGTCGTGGACGACGGTCTTGCATCCAGCGCGCCAGTCGAAAAGGTCGTTCGGCGTGCGGCTAGTCGTCGGTTGCAGCATCTTTTTGTACCCGGCGGAGGAGCTCGGCATCGGCGAGATCGTGAGGCCGGCCGGTTCTTTCCTTGTTTTCTATCAGGTCATTGAGCGAAATGTAGCTTACATCTATCCCGCCCAAGCTTGCCGTTTTGCGGCGTTCCCAACATGCTGAAAAGTCCATTCCCTCGAGTTGCGTGATGATATCTATTCGGTTCGGCGGGAGACCTATTTGAAAGAATGTTCCGGGTGTGGTCAGGTCATCCTTTGTGAGTTCGCGAAGCGGTGCTCCGAAATCACGCAATGCGGCCAGGACGCGTTCGGCGTTGTCGGGCCCGCGCTCGATCCAAATATCCAGGTCTTTTGTATAACGTGGTTCGACGTGCTCGGCGTAAGCGTAACCGCCGACAACGAGATATCTAACGCCCGTCTCGTTGAATGCTCTCAACAGATCTTTGAAGTCTGAGTTCATCCGGATCCTTCCCTTCCATCTCCCAATGATCAACGACCATTTCCCAAACGGCATTTGCGCGGACCTCGGAAGTAAGACCCTGCCAGAACTGGACATCGAATTCTCTATCCGGCCGCTCCCCAGAGCGCGATAGGCGCGTCGTGATAGTTCGCCCGTCTTTAAAAATGTCGCGAGTCTCGCGCATATCTATATTTTACCATCGCTAGACCGGGTGGTACCCCTCGCCGGCGTCGCCTTCATTCAAGGTTGCCCGCACGCAGCTTCTTCCGGCTTATCGACAAGTGTTTGAGGGAGTGGCCGTACCGGAAGAAATATCTTGCTATTTATGCAACAATGTGCCAGTCTTGACGACATGGTCGACGCCCCGTGACGTCGGCTTTCGATCTTTGAAAAACTCAAACATGCGCCTTCGAAAAAGTTTTTTGAAAAACCGTCAAAATCGCCACTGTCAAGCTGCTAACCTCATTGTTATCAATAACTTCCCTGTTCCACGCAACCTTGGGACAAGCCTGGGACAGCTGGGACAAGATTCCGCTAACTCGTGCAGAAGCAATAACTTAGGTTTTTGCTGTCCCACAGGTTTTGGTCGTCCTGTGGGACAGTGGGACATCACCACGGCTTTAGGCTCGCCCCGACAATACGCAGGTCGCCGGTATGCGGCGGGCCTTCCCAACCTCTCATTACCTGCATTCCGACAACGGCGACGCGGTCCTCGAACGGACTTTTGATCACGCCGAGAACGCCGGCGTCGAGCATGAACCAGTAATCGTCCTTTGAGTGGTCCTCAGAGGTAAAGAGTTTCTTGGTACCGAGCTTTGGCGAGATGAGCGTAAGCGAGTAGTAATTGACGCGGCTGTCGTGATCATCAGGATTCTCACCCATCTTCACAACGGCCTTTGCCGTAAACGAGCGGCCCGCCGCGGTGAAGCTCTTGGCAGCGAGCACCGATGTCCCTGACACTATCTCGTGCTCACGGAGCTTGTCTGAGAAGAGCTTTTGGTTCTTTCGCCAGAGCTTCGCGATATTGTCCTC
>DASYKW010000003.1:0-5247 GCA_035995005.1 Pyrinomonadaceae bacterium | reverse complement strand
GCAGGAACGCAAGCGAAAAAAAGCCAGACCTTTGGCAGCGGATCGATCGTGTCCACGACTCGCCAAAGCGGATAGATGATAAATCCGATCAATATGCCGAGATAGATCCCAAAGCATCGCGAGCACACGCCAAATTGCTCGCCCGCGACGTGAAACGATCGATCCGGTATCTGATGACAGAGATAGCTAAAGAACGAGTAAATGGGCGAGGAGATCGCGGTGCCGCCGTTTGCCTTTGCGACGGGTGCCGCGAAGATGAGAGCAACCCAGAAGGCCACGACAACCAGGCCCACGGTCCATACGCGCCAAGCCTGCGCCCGGAATTTGCTTGCGATATCTAAGGAAACGTAGTTTTCCCGGAACTCATCCACTGATCAGCCTGCAGCGTCAGCCTTTGCGTCGAGGGCCTGCTCGGTCGCAAGAATGTGGTGCGTCGTTTGAATGACGGTGTCCGGGTTGAGCGAGATCGAGTTGATGCCGCGTTTGACAAGAAACTCGGCAAACTCAGGATAATCCGACGGTGCCTGACCGCAGATACCGATCTTTTTGCCGGCGCGTTTTGCAGCGTCGATGGCCATCGCGACCATCTTCTCGACAGCTCCGTTTCGCTCGTCAAAAAGGTGGGCGACCATCTCGCTATCGCGGTCGAGCCCAAGAGCAAGCTGCGTTAGATCGTTAGAACCGATCGAGTAGCCATCAAAGACCTTTAAAAATTCATCAGCGAAGACAACATTCGCCGGCAGCTCGCACATCGCGTAGATCTCGAGCCCATTCTCGCCCTGTACGAGGCCATGCTCGGCCATAAGGGCGATTACGCGTTCACCTTCCTCGACGGTGCGGCAGAATGGGATCATCGGCGTGATATTTGTCAGGCCCATGTCCTCGCGGGCACGCTGCAGGGCGAGACACTCGAGCTTAAATCCCGCGCGATAGCGATCGTCGTAGTAACGCGACGCCCCGCGGAATCCGATCATCGGATTCTCCTCGACCGGCTCAAATTCCTTACCGCCAATGAGCATCGCGTACTCGTTCGACTTGAAATCGGACATGCGCACGATCACCGGCTTTGGATAAAAGGCGCAAGCTATACGGCCAATGCCCTCGGCGAGTGAACGCACAAAGAACTCTTTTGGATCCTCTTCCCTAATGCGTTCGGCGATCGTATCGCGATCGGCCTGACGTTTAAGATTCGGGTAGTTGACCAGCGCCATCGGATGAATGCCGATGTGGTTATTGATGATGAATTCGAGGCGTGCTAGGCCGACGCCGTCGTTCGGGAGTCGCGATACGTTAAATGCATGATCCGGATCGCCGACATTCATCATCACCTGCGTTCGCGGTCGGACCTTATCGCTGATCTTCTGCTTCTCGACCTTAAAAGCGATCTTGCCGTAATAAATGTTGCCTCGCTCGCCCTCGGCACAGGAAACGGTGATCGGCGAGCCGTTTTTGACCTTTTCGGTAGCGTCGCCAGTGCCGACAATGCACGGGATGCCAAGCTCGCGACTAATGATCGCACTGTGACAGGTGCGGCCGCCGCGCTCGGTGACTATCGCCGAGGCACGCTTCATTATCGGCTCCCACGCCGGGTCGGTCATCGAGGTGACGAGGATCTCGCCTTCTTGAAAGCTCTTGAGTTTTGCCGGATCGAGGAGAACATGCGCGGTTCCGTGGCCGATCTTTTCGCCGACAGCGACGCCGGTCGCAAGAGGTGCTCCATGAACACCAACGAGCTTGTATTTCTCAATGTAATTCTGTGTATTCTGCGCGTGTATCGTCTCAGGCCGCGCTTGCAGGATGACGAGGTCACCGGTGATACCGTCCTTCGCCCACTCGATATCCATCGGCTGATGACGGCCGGCGAGCTTGGAATAATGGTCCTCGATCTTGCACGCCCAGTCGGCTAGCTGCAGCACCTCAAAACCCGCAAGGCAGAATCGATTTCGTTGCGTTTCGACGACGTCGCGGACTTCCGTCCCTGTGCCGTCGTCCGCAAAGACCATCTTCACCTCTTTGACACCGAGCTTGCGGGTAACGATCGGGCGAAAGCCCAGCTTCAGGGTCGGCTTGAAAACGATCCATTCGTCGGGCGTTGCCATTCCCTGCACGACGGCCTCGCCCAATCCCCAAGCACCATTAATGACTACTACATCGCGAAATCCTGACTCGGTATCGAGCGTAAACATCACGCCCGAGCACGCGATATCCGAGCGGACCATCGGCTGGATCGCGATCGAGAGAGCTACGTCAAAGTGATCGAATTTCTTTGCGGTGCGGTAAGAGATCGCCCGGTCTGTCCAAAGCGATGCGTAGCATTCGTGGCAGGCGTCGATGATGGCCTGCTCGCCTTTGACGTTGAGGATCGTGTCCTGTTGGCCGGCGAACGACGCGTCGGGCAGGTCCTCTGCCGTCGCTGACGAACGCACCGCGACCTCAAAGCTTTTCTTCCCGATGCGCTCGCCAAGGCGTTTATATGAGTCGTGAATGGCGGCCTGGATCTCCTCGGGAAAGGGTGCGTCGAGGATCATCTGGCGAGCGGTCGAGCCGACACGTGCCAGCTCGTCCAGGTCGTTTACGTCGAGGCCCTTGAGGAGTTTTTGCAGCTCCTTGCGGATGCCGCCTTCGAGGAGCTTCTCGTAAGCGTGGCTCGTCGTCGAGAAGCCATCGACGGCCCTAACGCCCTGCTGCGTTAGCTCGCGAAACAATTCGCCGAGCGACGCGCTCTTGCCGCCGACGATGGCGACATCGCCGTTACCAACCTCACTAAAATCGAGTACGTACGCTTTTGTATCCACGGCTGCTCGTGTCGTGTCCGGCATAACAAGAGAGAAACTCCTAATTCGGGTCCCTTTCAGCTTACGCCTGAACCGCTGCTTGGAATGTACTATAACAAAGCTCCGGCCATTCCCGTGTGTCTCTGTCATCGCTCGATCGGTTATCAAACATCAGTGCTTCGCATCCGGACCGCATTTTTAATTTTGAAGCACCCTCGTCCAAAGCCGGTTTTCAGTCACATCACACCGGAGGCTCCAGATGCTCACGCACCGGCGACAGTTATGCTGCAGTCCACCCTAGGATCTGCCTTGCAGAATTGAATGTTGATCTCTTAGGAGGATGTGCGCGGGCGTGAATGTGCATATATTGCCTCGTCTCGTTAGCAAGGCTTTCAAGGATCAGCGTCTTGGGTTAGAATCCCTCAGATACGGGAGGCCCAAACATACATGAAAATTCGAGCTCTTGTGCTTATAGGAATTTTGTCCATGGCACTGAACATTTATGCTTTCGCGTCCGGCGTGAACAAAGCGAACTACGACAAACTAAAGATCGGTATGACCTACGCCCAGGTAGTTGAGATATTTGGACGCGAAGGCGAAGTGATCGGCGGAAAGTCGGAAAACGGCGTTCGCACCGACTGGTATAGATGGACAGCCAAGCCCGAGGATCGTCAGCCGGAAACGGCCTATGCAGAGGCAATGTTCCAAAATGACCAGCTAGTGATGTTGGGCCAGAGTAAACTCAAGTAGCCCGCCGCAAAGCAAAACCTGAGCTACCATTCCGCTAAAAAATCTTGGGTCAGACATGCAATTCAGGACGGCACCTGAGAATCGCATGTCTGACCCCGATCTTTTCCGATCTTTGCCCACCAAAGTGCGAAGATGCGTGGGACAGCAAAAATCTAACTCTTGTGTCCACAGCGGTTAGCGAATTCTTGTCCCAGCTGTCCCGGGCCTGTCCCGCAGGTGTCGTGGGACAGGGAAGCTATTGGAAACAAATGAGTTATCGTCGCCAGAGTCTCAAAACCTCGCCTTTTTCAAAAAACATTTTTTCGACCGGCATTCCGCTCTGATTATCAAAGATTGACCCGCACGAGCGAGTGCGTGTATCATAACAGAAACGATGTCCCATTGTCAAGAGATAACGTCTTGCCCGCATCCCGTGTCCGTAGCCCACGCGTGAGCACGGGCGTCCGACGCAGCCGGCAGATGGGGCTAGTCAAACGTGGGCAGATCGCCGCCCTGACCTAGCGCGACGTACTCACATGCCTGCAGGACGTGATCCTCCGTCCAAAGCCAGCGCGTACTGCCGTGTCGCGACCAGACACGATCGCTAGACGCGCCGAGATTATAACTCTCGGAGACGGCGGGTGCAGTAGGCCTCGACGTCGGATTGTTCAGTTGTTAGATCTTTGGTGGAATGCGTCGACGGTTTCGGGTAATTTGATGAGCGGAGTGAGGGACCAATCTTCATGGGCTTCCTCAAGGTCGTGGAATCCGTACGCCTTTACCTTTGTCGCCGAGTCGTACTCCCCGAGTAGGTTATCGATTATGATCATGCCCATCGCGAATACCTGACGCGGGTCGTTGTCTTTGATGTCCTCGACGAAGATGTGAACCTCCAGTTCACCATCGTCTCCGGCCGTAACAAAGAACATCTTCTTCATGTCGAGTTCGAGGTTGTCGGCCTTAAGGACGGATGTCTCTGGAATCCGCGGGCGAAAGGCGGTGACCGTCCACCGCTCGAATTTCGGAGCGGCGGCAACGGTCGCCTCAACTGTAGGGAAAAGGCTGACATCACCGTTTGCAGAGATGACGAGGTCTCGCACGCCATCATTCATCCGGGACATCTCGACAGCGAGGCCTGGCGATATAGCGATGACGCGCTGATACAGGACATCGAGGTTCTCCCCAAGCTCCGCATCCGGCATGTTCTCGTAGAGCGTTCGGTTAGCTTCGAACCAGTTCCACAGTTCGACAATAGGATCTTTCTTCTTGAAAAGCTTGAACATGCGTCATTGGGGTCGATGTGAATATAGCAGAAAGGTGTGCGGCCTTCGATACAGGCGGATGCACCGTTCCACATCTCCGGTTTCGTGTCCGTAGCCCACGCGTCAGGGCGTCCAACGTTAGATCCAGACTCGATCAGCACTGCGTAGGACGCCCTCCATCACTGTCGGGCTACTGACACTAGGCCAGACCCTGACCGATGCCAGAGATCGCCTCGCCAGTCACCGGGCACGACGCCACGATCATCCCGTTCGCATTGTTGACGCAGTCGCTCCACCCGCTTACATTCGAGCCCATCTACTTTTCCTCCCGGTCCTTTGGTTTTTCGAAGCCGTAGAATACCAGATTCCAGAACACGCCATGGGTCACCGCGCGAACCAACCGCTCCGATGGTCTCGCCTGCGGAATTGCAGAGCCTGACCCCGATGTTCTGCCCCCGCTTACGCGCGTGCCTTCGCGTTCC
>DASYKW010000002.1:0-3667 GCA_035995005.1 Pyrinomonadaceae bacterium | reverse complement strand
AAGAAGGTCGGATCGAGGCGTTCCTCGAGGGACCTCTCGGCGCATTGCACAATGTCATCAAACTGATGCGCGAGATGCAGATACCCATCGTCGGGGCCGTGAACGGAGTTTGTGCCGGAGCGGGCGTGAATTTTGCGCTTGCATGTGACGTCGTTTTTGCGGCTGAGGACGCTACGTTTCGCGAGGCGTTCGTACGGATCGGATTGACGCCGGATTGCGGCGGGACATTCTTGCTACCGCGAGCGGTCGGTGAGAAGATCGCGACCGAGTTATTCCTGACGGGTGACGCCGTGACGGCCGAGCGGGCCGAGAGGATCGGGATGATAAATCACGTCGTCCCCTCAACGGACCTTCTTAACGAAGCACGCTCATTCGCCGCCAAGCTCGCCGCCGGGCCGACAGGCTCGTTCGGACGGATCAAGCAGATGATGAATGCAAGCTCGTCAAACAACATCGACGCGCAGCTCGCACTAGAGCATCGCTGCCAGATCGAATCCGGAAAAGGGAGTGACTTCAAGGAAGGTGTTACCGCCTTCTTCGAAAAACGGCCGCCGAATTTCACGGGTAAGTAAACTAAACAATTAGTACCCGCCTCGCGTAAGTATGAGCATATGATCAGAAAAGCATTCTTTGTCGTTGTTATTGCCGCACTCGCGGTCTTGCCCGTCCTATCACTCTCAAGCGATCCCGTAACGGGGAGTTGGGACGCGACCTTCCATGTTGTCGGTTTCACGATAACCGGAGGGATGAGCCTTAAGGTCGAGGGTGAAGTTGTGACCGGCACGGTCCAAACTGAGCACACCGGACCCGGGACGATCAGTAACGGCATGTGGAAGGATGGAAAACTAAGTTTCACGGGGAACTTTGAGAAACACGAATCGATCGTCTTTACCGGAACCGTTAAAGACGGAAAGTTAGATGGCGAATTCAAAACCGAGGGCAATACCGGGCAATGGTCGGCGGTGCCTCATAAGGCGTCCTAGAAACAAAACGACTGACAGTCCTTGAAGCCCGGCACGCACTATCGCCGGGCATTTTTGCGCCAGAAAATACCTTGGCTGGTTTGACACTCACCGGACGTCTTTCCTATCCTGATATTGAAAGTCGTTTTCAATAAAGAGAAGGAGATATGTACAGAACATTTATTTTAGTGGTCATTTGCTTAAGTTTTGCAAGCCTTGCGAATGCGGGGGACGAGGCGGTACTTGGTCGTATCACCGGTAATGTCATCGACACGAACCGGGCCCCGATCGTCGGAGCGACGGTTGCGGCAATTCGCGGCGGCACGACGATCCGGAGCGAAACGGTGACAAGCGAGCAGGGCGAGTTTTCGTTCGATCTGCCGCGGGGAACGTATGTGTTGACCTTGGCGGCGAAAGGTTTTGAGCAACGGATCGAAACGATACGCCTTGGGTCCGATACTTTGTCACTGGAGCCGCTTACCCTGTCGGTCGCATCGGCGACGGCGACCGTGACGGTGAGCGATGAGGCCGTCTACGTCGCGGGCAACATCTCGACAGCAACGAAGACCTTCACTTCTCTACGGGACATTCCGCAGTCGATAAGCGTCATAAAGCGCGAGCAGATCGCCGATCAGAATGCCACGAGCATCGCGGACGTCATTCGATATGTGCCGGGCGTTTCGTCGCATCAGGGCGAGAACAACCGCGACCAATTGATCATTCGCGGTCAGAGCACGAGTGCCGATTTTTATCGTGACGGCGTGCGCGACGACGTCCAGTATTACCGCGATCCTTACAACATGGAGCGTTTTGAGGCGTTGAAGGGGCCAAATGCCATGATCTTTGGCCGCGGCGGCGGCGGCGGCGTGATCAATCGCGTAACGAGGGAGGCCAAGTTTGCTCCGATCCGCGAGTTGACGCTGACGGGCGGCTCATACTCGGACCGCCGGGTAACGGGTGATATCGGGCAGGCGTTGGGTAAGAAGGTCGCTTTCCGCCTAAATGGTGTTTATGAGGGCTCACGTGGCTTCCGCCGCTTCATCACGCTCGAACGTGAGGGCATCAATCCGACGTTCCTGTTTACGCCCGACTCGAAGACGAGCATCAATGTCGGTTACGAATTCTTTCGTGACCGTCGAACGGCGGACCGTGGAATCACATCATTCCAGGGTCGCCCCGCGAATGTGCCGATCGAGACCTACTATGGCGACGCGAAGCAAACGCTCGTACGGGCGAATGTTAACTTTTTTCACGCGTCGGTCGAGCGTCTCTTCGGCGACGTGATCTTTCGCAGCCGCTCGCAGTACGGTCATTACGACCGCTTTTACCAAAACTTTGTTCCCGGGGCGACGAACACCGCCGGCACGCTGGTAGCTCTCACGGCGTACGACAACGCGACAAAGCGCGACAACCTCTTTAACCAGACCGATCTGACGTACAGCGTCACTATGGGCCGCGTAAGACACACGCTCGTTGGCGGTACTGAATTTGGCCGACAATTGACGGATAACTTTCGCAACACGGGCTTTTTTAACAACACGGCGACGTCGATCCAGGTCGCGTTCAGCAACCCGGTGACAACCGTACCGGTAACGTGGCGTCAGAGCGCGACCGACGCCGACAATCATCTGGAGCTAAATCTCGCCGCGGCGTTTATTCAGGACCAGATCGCATTCTCAAAATATTTTCAGGCGATCGTCGGAGCGCGTTACGACCATTTTGGTCTGACATACCACAATAACCGGAATGGCGAGACGCTTAGCCGCGTCGACCGGCTTGTTAGTCCTCGGCTGGGCTTAGTGGTGAAGCCCGTGACGGCAGTTTCTCTTTATGGCAGCTACAGCGTGTCGTTCCTGCCGAGCTCGGGCGATCAATTTTCGTCGCTGACCGTTGTCACGCAGCAGGTAAAGCCTGAGAAATTTACGAATTATGAGGGCGGACTCAAATGGGACATTCGCAGGGGACTGTTTCTCAATGCCGCCATCTATCGCCTCGACCGCACCAACACTCGTGCTACCGATCCAAATGATCCGACACGCATCATCCAGACGGGCAAGCAGCGAACGGACGGATTCGAAGTAAGCCTCTCGGGTTCCGTTACAAAGGATTGGTCCATGACCGGAGGTTATTCGTGGCAGAATGCACGGATCACATCGGCTACTACGGCCGCTGTCGCCGGCAAGCAGGTCGCACAGGTGCCGCACAATTTGTTCTCGCTGTGGAACAAATACCAGCTCACTTCGCGGCTCGGTGCGGGCTTGGGCCTGATCTACCGCACGGATGCGTTTGTCGCCGTCGATAATACGATCGTCTTACCGGGTTACTTAAAAGCCGACGCCGCAATTTTTTATAACATCAGCGAGCACTGGCGCCTGTAGGCAAATCTCGAGAACCTGACGAACAAACACTATTTCGTCAATGCTGACAGCAATACGAATATCTCGCCCGGCGCTCCTCGCGGGATAAAGATCGGGCTGACGGCTCGGTTTTGAAGCCCGTGGCCCTCAGAAAGGAAAAGGCCCCGCGATTTTCGCAGGCCCTTTTCCTTTTTGAAGACAAGATCAGACGGCTGGGCCGTCCTTCTTGTCATCGCCGTGGTGACAGCACGAGCATGAACAGTCCTTCATGTCGCCATCGTGCTTCATCTCGGTACCGGATGGCATCGAGGCGTGGTCACCCTTTTTCATCGGACACGAGTCGCCCTT
>DASYKW010000001.1:0-7666 GCA_035995005.1 Pyrinomonadaceae bacterium | reverse complement strand
CGACGCCCAAGCCCATTGGAAGGTGTATCCGCCGAGCCAGCCCGTCACGTCGACAACCTCACCGATAAAGTAGAGTCCGGCGACCTTTTTGGACTCCATTGTCTGCGAAGATAGCTCGTCCGTCGACACGCCGCCGAGCGTCACCTCCGCACGGTCCCATCCCTCGGTGTCCCGAAATCGGACGCTCCAATGTTTAAGATCGTGGGCGAATCCTGCTCGCTCGTCCGGCTTCATCTTGCTTAGCGGCAGGTCCGGATAGCGGCCCGCAATATAGATCTCGGCAAAGCGCCGCGGCAGCCTCTCGGCGACAAAATTGACTGCCGTTTTGTTGCTGTTTCGAGCGTGCTCCAGAAGGTCGACTTCCTGCTCATCGGGCAGCAGATCCAGTACGATGTCTTTGGCCTTTTGCCAATAGTTCGAGATCTGCAGGATCGCGGGACCCGAAAGACCGCGATGAGTAAAAAGGATGTTCTCGCGAAAGTGGGCCTTGCCTGTCGAGACCTCAGCGTCCATCGATACGCCCGCAAGTGTCGACGAGGCTCCTTTGCTAAGGATCATCGCAACAAGCGACGGCCGCGTTTTGATTATCTCCAGCCCAAATTGCCTCGCCAGCCGGTAGCCAAGATCTGTGGCCCCGATCTTTGGAAACGAGCGCCCGCCGCAGGCGACGACCAGGGCCTTGGCTCTGATCTCGCCGCCGCTTGTATCAATGACGAATCCATCGCCACCACGCACACTATTGATCGTGCACGAGGTGCGGACCTCGACACGAGCTGCGCGGCATTCCGACAGCAGCATTTCGACGATCGAGCGCGAGGTGTCGCGGCAGAATAGCTGCCCGAGCGTCTTCTCGTAATAGGGAATTCGATGCTTTTGAACTATCTCGACAAAGTCCTGCGGCGAAAATCCCGCCAACGCGGATTTAGCAAAGTGCGGGTTTTGCGAGACAAAATTCTCGGGACGCGTGTTTATATTGGTAAAGTTGCATCGGCCGCCGCCGGAGATCAGGATCTTGCGGCCGACCTCAGGGTTGTGTTCCAGCACGACCACCTTGCGCCCACGCCGGCCGGCCGTGATGGCGCAAAAAAGCCCGGCCGCACCGCCGCCGATGATCGCGGCGTCGTAGATCAAACGAGATACCGCTCTTTGAGGATATTCTCGTGATGCCTGACGTGGCCGGCCATGATGTAGGCGATCGCACGCGCCGAGATCTGTTTCTCATTCGCGGTGCCGATGCGGGCTGCGTCCTCGTCCGTCATATTGCGAAACATGAGCATGTTTGCCCTGCGGACAAGGTCGAATTCCTCCATCAGCTCGGCAAATGATCTGTCATTCGCGTGCGAATGCGCAATGTACGGGTCCTGATCAAAACCCTCGATAGGCGTCTCGTCGCCGCGTGATATTCGCAGAATGCGATATGCAAACATCCGCTCGCCGTCGATGATGTGGCTCAGCAGCTCCTTGACCGTCCACTTGCCGTCAGCATAGGAGTAAGTACCTTTTTCCTCGGGCAGGGCCGCAATGAGAGACCGCAGGCCGGCGGGCTGGGCGTCCATGACCTCAAACAGATCGTCGCCCTCGGCGATCTGCGAGATGTAACCGTTGTAATACGGATCGTGTTCGTTCTGTTCAGGCCTTTTCATAATCGGGTATATTATCAGGAGTTTCGCGAGTTGTTGAATACCACCTATGAGACAAATATTGGCGACCTGTGTGATGTTGCTTGGCTTGTGCGCGGGCGGTCTCTTGGCCCAGGGTGGCGGCAAGGCCGAGCCAAAGCGTATTGAATTTGTCAGCGGCAAATCGAGCACCCTCCTAACTGGCTCGCTGTCTCATGATGAGGAGATGGAGTATGTCTTCGCCGCGGCAAAAGGCCAAAAGGTGACGGTCCGCAATCCGAAGACGTCCCTCTTCGACGTCCGCATCTTCAGCGACGAATTTGGCGTCGAGACCGAGTTTGACAGCTCCCTGACGTTCTCGATCGACCTCCCAGAGACCGGCGACTATATGCTTTTTGTTAGGAAGAAACGGGTGAAGACACCGAGTCGAGCGCGATTCTCGATTACGCTGACGATCAAATAACGCGGCTTCGGCGGACGAGGTGGTTTTTATGCAACCAGCACTCAAGCCCAGTCTTACTTTGGCGATTTTTTCTTCTTCCCCACCTCACTGAACGCAATATCGTAGATCGCGTATTGCTGCCAGGTGTTGTAGTCAAAGTGCCACCATTCGTTATCGTTGACCGTAAATCCCTCGGCCTCCATCAGCCGCCGCAGCTTGTCGCGGTTCGCGCGTTCCTCATCGGTACCGCCGGCGTAATTGGGTGAGGCTCGCTCGGTGAATTCGTCATAACCTGACGGCATCGCGACAAGTTTGCCGGTCTTGAGATCGGCGATGCTGAGATCGACGGCGCAGCCGCGATTGTGGCGTGAGCCCTTGGCGGGATCGGCGACAAATTTCTTCTGATCCTCGCTTACGACGTCCCAAAATAGCTTTGTGATCGTCCACGGCCTGTAGCCGTCAAATATCACGAGCCCGAGGCCCTCTTTCTTGAGCTTTTTCTGCACCCTGACAAGCGCCTCAGCCGCCGGCCGCTGCAAAAACGCCCGCGCCTCCGGGTACACCGCACGCCCGACAAAATTATTTGCGGTCGCATACCGGATATCGAGCTTGATCGTCTTGTCGAGTTTCGTGAGTTCTACCAGATCCGCCTCGCGCTTTCCTGCCTCTTTCGGCGGCTGACCTTGCGCCGCTGCACATAGACAAAGGATAAAACACGCAACGCCCGTCGCAAATGTGCGTGGATATTTCAGCCGTCGATCCATCATCCCGACAATATCACGAGCCGCTCCTCTGTGCGGCTACCGCAGATACATCCCGTCGCAGCCCCGGATCTTACGGCGGAAGATCTCCCGGCGCGCTACGCGGAATGGAACCTTTTTACAGTTGTCTTCGTTAACCTCCCTTCGTGTCTGAGGCAAACTTTAATTACACACTTGAGACGGCGGGGCTTGTGCACTCGTTTGGCGATGGGTCGCCCGTGCTTGACGATGTGAGCCTGGCGGTCGAGGCCGGGAGCATTTACGGCTTTCTGGGGCCGAACGGCGCCGGCAAAACGACGACCCTGCGCCTGATCCTCGGTCTGCTCAAACGGCAGCAGGGAACGATCACGATATTTGGCAAAGCCCTCGAAAGTCATCGCATCGAGACCCTGCGGCGGATCGGTTCAATGATCGAGAGTCCGTCGATCTATTCGCATCTGACCGCACGCGAGAACCTCGCGCTCCTGCAAAAGATCTATGAGTGCCCGCGGTCGCGGATCGGCGAGGTGCTCGAGCTTGTCGGACTCGCGGATACGGGTAAAAAGAAGGCGGGCCAATTCTCGCTCGGCATGAAGCAGCGGCTGGCGATCGCCATCGCTCTCCTCGCCGACCCGCAGCTTCTGATCCTCGACGAACCGACGAACGGTCTCGACCCGAACGGCATCATCGAGGTCCGCGAGCTGCTTCGCGAGCTAAACCGCGAGCGTGGAATCACGATCCTCGTCTCAAGCCACCTGCTGTCTGAGATCGACCGCCTCGTCTCGCACGTAGGCATTATCAATCGAGGCCGGATGCTGTTTCAGGGCACGCTGGACGAACTCAAAGTTCAGCAGCAACGCTCGACCCATGTGCAGCTCGAGACAAGCGACACAGCCGTGACGTTGACGGTGCTGGGCCGCGGCGGGATCGAGGCCCAACTGGAGGATGGTAAATTCGTCTTGCCCGCGATGGAAAGGCACGAGATCGCAAAGCTCAACCGCGACCTCGTTGCAGCCGGCGTCGAGGTCTACGAGATCGGCGTTGTCAGGAGCGATCTCGAGCGGATCTTTATCGACATGGTGAGCGACTAAATGATCGCATTTGTAAACAGCCTGCAGAGCGAATGGATGAAGACGCGCCGGAGCCTCGCGTTGTGGATGGTCGTTGCCGGCGGCTTTTTCACGCCCGCGGTCATCATAGTCGCTCGACTGGTAAATTACGCGCGAGTGCCTGAGCTCTACGCCCGTGACGACTTTTGGCAGATGCTCTGGCGCAACTCGTGGGAATCGATGTCCGTCTTCTTCCTGCCTCTAGGAGCGATCCTCTCGACAAGCCTGATCGCCCAGCTCGAGTACAAGAACAACACCTGGAAACAGCTCCACACGCTGCCACTTTCTTACACGACGATCTTTTTTTCAAAGCTTACGGTCATCCTCATCCTGATGGCGATGTTCTTTGTGTTTTTTAATATCGGTATCTGGCTCTCGGCCTTTGTACCGTACATGCTTGTGAGCGGCACGCCGTGGCCCGCCGGACTGCCGTGGCGTGAATTCCTGAATGACGATCTTTTGTATTTTGTGGATTGTCTGCCGATCGTGGCCCTGCAATATCTGCTGGCGTTGCGATTTAAGAATTTTCTCGTCGGCATCGGGCTTGGGTTCCTTTTCTGGGTCGGGGCGATCGGCAGCGTCTCATGGAGCAAGGGCTGGATCATCCCGTACACCTACGTGATGTTCAACTACCTCAAAGGCGCCGAGAAAACCCGCGCTATCATCCCCGATCTCAATATTCACCTCCTCGCCATCGGATGGTTCGCCGCCATCACACTCGTCAGCTACGCCCTTTACGTTACCCGTAGCGAGAAGGGATAGGAAAGAACAGCGGATCTACCGGTTGTGTGGTCACCCAAAGGATTTTTGAGGTGACCGCGCCTCTGTGCGGCTTCGCACATACATCCCGTTGTAGCCCTGTTATCGTCGCACTTACCGAACACCTGACCTACACACGTGCCTGAGATCCTTTGGCTCTGTGTGACCTCGGTCACGGTCTTTACGCTGCGGGCTCAGTACCATTTCGGTTAACTGTGTGCGAAGGGATTTGGAGCTGAAATGAAAAAACTGTGGATCTTGATGGTATGCGTGTTCGTGTTTTCGTTCGCGATCCTCGGTTGGGTCGGAACTGAGATATTCCGGCAGGCTCCACCTATACCGCGTGAGGTTGTATCGACTGACGGATCAATTCTGATCCCGGCCGAGGCCATCTCAGACGGGCAGAATGTCTGGCAGGCGATGGGCGGCATGGAAATGGGCTCGATCTGGGGACATGGCTCATATGTCGCGCCCGATTGGACCGCCGACTATCTGCACCGCGAGTCGCTCTTCATACTAAATGATTGGTCGAGCGGGGCATTTGGCAAAGACGGATCGTCGATGCAGCCCGAGCAAAAGGCTGCACTTCTTGCCCGCCTGCAAGTCCTGATCCGCACTAATACCTATGATCCAAAGACCGAACGCATAACCGTAGATCCTATCCGTGCACGGGCATTTGAGGACAACCTAAAGCACTACACTGAGGTCTTCACGAACGGCAACAAGGACTACGCGATCCAAAAGGGTGCGCAGGCTGACCCTGCGAAGCTCCGGCAAATGACGGCATTCTTTTTCTGGACGTCGTGGGCATCGGCGGCCAATCGCCCGGACAACACGATCTCGTACACAAGTAATTTTCCCTCGGAGCCGCTTGTCGGTAATTATCCGACGAGCAGCTCGATCGTCTGGACAGGTGTAAGCGTTATCCTGCTGATCGCGAGCATCGGCGCGATGGTTTGGTTTTACGCGGGCTGGCACAAGGAGACCGACGAACGCGAGACGCCTAACGAGGACCCGCTCATCGGAGCGCCTCTGACACGCTCGCAAAAGGCGACGGTCAAGTACTTCCTCGTCGTTTCGCTGCTATTCCTGCTGCAGATCGTAATGGGGATAATCACGGCGCATTACGGGGTCGAGGGCGGCGGCCTTTACGGCATTCCGCTCGATCAGTGGCTGCCGTACGTCGTCACGCGCACATGGCACACGCAGCTGGGAATTTTCTGGATCGCGACGGCATGGCTCGCCGCGGGCCTCTTCATCGCACCGTATATCTGCGGCTATGAGCCCAAATGGCAAAAGCTCGGCGTCGACGTGCTTTTCGGCGCGCTTCTGATCGTGGTGCTCGGCTCGATGGGCGGTCAGTGGATGAGCGTCATGCACATGATGGGCACCGGCGACCTTTGGTTCTGGTTCGGGCATCAGGGCTACGAATACGTCGACCTCGGCCGAGTCTGGCAGGCCGCACTCTTTGTCGGACTGCTGCTATGGCTTTTTCTCATTGCGAGGTCTGCACTGCCGGCCTTAAAGCAAAAAGAGAACAGCAAGTCGCTCATAACGCTCTATCTCGCGACCACGGCCGGCATCGCGCTCTTTTACGCACCGGGCCTTTTCTGGGGAATGCGCTCGCATCTGACGGTCGTCGAATACTGGCGTTGGTGGGTCGTGCATCTTTGGGTCGAGGGATTTTTTGAGGTCTTTGCGACGGTCGTGATCGCGTTTCTTTTCGCAAAGCTCCGCGTCATCCGCGCGGACCACGCGGCCTACGCGGCACTCCTTTCCGGCGCGATCTATCTCAGCGGCGGGATCATCGGCACGCTGCATCATCTCTATTTTGCGGGGACGCCGACGGTGGCGTTGGCGTTCGGTTCGGTCTTTAGCGCGCTCGAGATCGTGCCTTTGGTCTTTGTCGGTTACGAGGCACTCGAGAACATTCGCCACTCAAAGGCCCGTCCGTGGCTCGCGCAATATAAATGGGTCGTGTACTTCTTTGTCGCCGTCGCGTTTTGGAATCTCATCGGCGCGGGTGTTTTCGGCTTTATGATCAATCCGCCGATCGCGCTCTATTACATGCAGGGCCTCAATACGACGGCCGTGCACGCACACGGTGCCCTCTACGGCGTCTATGGAACGCTCGGCCTCGCACTGACGCTATTCTGCCTGCGTGCGATGCAGCCCGAGCGTAAGTGGAACACAAAGCTCCTCGCGTTCTCGTTCTGGGCGATAAACATCGGCATGCTGATGGAGATCTTTTTCAGTCTTTTGCCGATCGGCCTGCTGCAGACGTATCAGTCGATCTCGGTCGGCTACTGGTCGGCCCGCAGCCCTGAGTTTATGCAGACACCGCTGATGCAGAACCTGCGATGGATGCGAATGCTGGGTGACACGGTCTTTGCGATCGGAGCGGCCGCGTGGGTGTACTTTGCGATAAACCTTATGGTCACTCGCGGCACCAAAGAGACACTGGACGAGACCGATCTCACGACGGCGATTCCCGTAGAACCCGCCGTGGCTCTATAGCTACCCGATGAAGAAGGACATCCAAACCCGCGCGGATATCGATCTGCTGATGCAGCGATTTTACGCGCGGGCGATAGCCGATGACGTCATCGGTTACATCTTCACCGATGTCGCAAAGCTCGATCTCGAGCACCACTTGCCGATCATCGGCGACTTTTGGGAAACGCTGCTATTCCGCAAGGGCGACTACTCGCGTCACGGGCGAAATCCGCTGGAGGTCCACGGCGCGCTCAGCAAAAAGTCCCCGCTCCTGCCAGCCCATTTTGACCGCTGGCTGACCATCTTTAACGAGACGATCGACGAGCTCTTTGAGGGCAAAACCACCGACTTTACCAAGTTCCGCGCAAAAGTCATCGCCAGCCGCATCCTGCAATACGTCACGGGCGACTTTGCCGCGATACAACGAGCCTAGATCCGCGGGAGACTTTCCATTCTGGACTTCTGTGCTACCATCGCGATGCTTTACCTAGTTTAGAACCA